>JAPYUI010000466.1 GCA_029936175.1 Kiritimatiellia bacterium | reverse complement strand
TGAAAAAAACGATTTTTTTTTAACTCGAATTTTTGAAAATCAGAAAAATCGAAAAATTTCCCTAACCAATACCGGGTTGCAGAAATTTTACTTCGCACAATATTTTTCGTAATTTTTATGTTTCGCGAAAATGTTCAAAAAACATTATAATAATTTTTGGTTTTTAATGAAAAAAGTTGTGTTTTGCACACGATTTGTGACACTTTTTGATATCCCTTTACAATGTTTATCTTTGAACGAATTCGATGCTCTTTTTTGATAAGAAAATACATGTTTTCGAAGAAATTTCTTCAACTTTTATATCAACAAAATCGGCAAAAAGTGCGAGATTTTGGAGAATTTTTGGTCGGAAAGTGGTGCGAAATGAAACGCCGTTTGCGACTAGAAATGCTGGAAAAAACCCCCCTCTTCGGATCCTGGAAAAAGTGAGCTCATTTTGACAACAATTCTAGAGTTTTTTGTGGATTTATGCTCCTTCAAAATCAACACGAATTCACAAATTTCACTGTTTTTCAACCGCGGATTTCTAGGCGAGAGCGCGCTCTTTTTACTTACTTTTTCGCCAACTGATTCGTTTTGGAATGTCTCTAAAATCTCAGAAAACTTCCAAAAATGATTTCGCATTTCTTGTCATTTTTTGTCACAAATGTGTGGGAAACTGAAGGGAAACTACTGATATGAGGCGCAGAATGTATGCTGCCAATGTCGTTCAAATTTGAGAAAAAGTTGAGTTTTGTTGCAATCAGTTTTTCATAAAAAGTGAACAATTTTTGTAAAATATCTGCGAGTTATCTTCTGTTTTTCAATACGCATGGATTGCTAGGTGCAAAAACGGATATTCTTTCGCACATCATGTCTTATAAGTTGGACTTGGTGGCTTACAGACAAGCATGTTTTGCGCCCGAAGGGATCTTCAAACGAGACCGAATCCAATTCGTTCCCAGCACCCAAGATTTCGAAAATATTTGTGAAAATTCATCTTTTTGTGAAAATAAAATCTGTGATTTTTCGAAAAAATACATATTTCTTGTGAGCATAAAACTGTTAAAAACTCGATTTTGTTGGATTTTTTGCTCAAAAAAGAGGTCTCGGAGAGGGGGGTTTATTCCGTCCTGCAACCCGGTATTGGTTAAGTACTTTCGAAGAATTCGCTTGAAATCTAATAAGCTCACAAGTAAGAGTTCTGGAATTGGATCTCGGGGTGTTTCGTTCGTATCCACTCGATATCAAGTCACGCTTTTCTCCATCAGGTTTACTGTGGACCAC
>JAPYUI010000465.1 GCA_029936175.1 Kiritimatiellia bacterium | reverse complement strand
TGGCGCGCAACCTGACCTATGTCGGGCGGGTACACGATGCGATTGACCTTGCAAAGAACATGGTTGAACTTCCCCGCCTGCCAAAGTTCAGTGCAGATGGCACCTGGAATCCACAAGGCAGCAGTTACGGCTACGGTGCGCGGCGACTCGAACAAGACCTGGTCACCTTTGAGTGTTGGGAAGACATCATCGCCCTGGAGGCCCACGGTTATTTCGACCCCCTCGGAGGGGATGCCGCGGAAATAACCCGCCTTTTCCTGACCGGCCTCGCGCACTTTGAAACCCGCCAGGCAGCCAAGGGACAGACCCGGATTCGCGAGCTAAGGATACTCCAGAGGCAGTTGCGTAAGCAGCGGATCGTCGATGCGGACACGGCGGAAGCAAAGGCAAAGGACGAGAAGAAAAAAGCCGAGGAAATCGACCAGGCGATTAAGCAGGCACTGGCCGATGCGCGTAAACTCATCGACCGGATCGACCAACGTATTGAGGAACTTGAACTGGTGCGGGACCTGCACGACGAAACCCGGGATGGGCTCGCTCAACGTATCAAGAAGCTTAAAGGCCTCAACAAGACCCGAAGGGCTCAACTGCATTTCCGCGCGGGGGATTATGAACTGGCAGAGAAGTCGGCAAGCGATGCCGCCAGGGCAAAGAACCAGGTCGGCCCACTCGCGAACCAGGTCGACCTGCTCTATCGCATGGGCAAACGCAACGAGGCGATCGAGGCCTTCAGGAAACTGCGCGAACAATCGAGCCATATCGACCTCGACCTGCCAGTCATGGATCGCCTGGCTTACCTCGCGCGTGAACTCGGCTGGCCGAAGGACTGGCGCATCCCGTACCAGGCGGCCGACGACGTCGGCAAACGCCCCGAGCTCGACCAGCTTGGACCTTTCCGCTGGCGCCCCTCCAACGCACCTGACTGGGAGATGCCCAACCATAAAAATAAGCCCGTCAAATTGGGCGACTACCGCGGGAAACCGCTGGTGCTCATCTTCTACCTCGGTTCCGGATGCCGCCATTGCATTGAACAGCTCGACGCCTTTACCCCGATGGCCGACGCGTTTACAGAAGCGGGAATCCCTATCCTGGCGGTGAGCACCGAGGCACCTGGCGAGCTCTACAAGACCGTGGAGAAGCTCCAGGTCGACGAGGTGCCTTTTCCGATTCTCTCGGATGCGATGAAGACCCATTTCAAGGCCTACCGCGCATTCGATGACTTTGAAGACATGGCGCTGCACGGCACCTTCCTTATCGACGCCGAGG
>JAPYUI010000464.1 GCA_029936175.1 Kiritimatiellia bacterium | reverse complement strand
AAAGGAACGAGGTGACCCTGCTCGAGAACCCCATGGCGCTCCGGCACCTGCCGGAACAGGGCGCGGCCCGAAAGGAGTTCAGCCAGCCCCTGGGCTTTGGCAGTGATTATCATGTGCTCGAAGATTTTGCTCAAGGCATCAAGAAGCAGGCGGGCACGGTCCTGGTACCGGACGCCGGACGCATTGGCGGGGTGACGATGCTCGCTCGGACGGCGGACCTGGCAAAGGAAGCCAAACTGAAGCTGGCTCCCGTGGTGCACGGTGGTCCACTGTCACTGCTGACTGTCGCCCGGTCGCTCTCCGGACGCGATGAGGTGCTGTGGGTGACGTCACCACATCTTGCGGAATGGTTGAAGAGCGACGGTGTGCTGAAGACCCCCTTGCGGATGACGCAGGGAACGCTTGTTACGGAATCGTGCGAAATTGATGAATCGAAGTTTCAGGCAAGGCGCATCGCCCAATTGGAAACAAAGACAAGGGAGAAATAATGAACCGGGTAATAGACAATCAACCGAATCGTCGAAGCTTTCTCACCCAGTCTGCGTTGGGGCTAGGTGCGCTTGCGGGGCTGCCGTCGCTCGGTCTCCCGGCAGTTGCGGCAGCGGCGGACAAGGCTAGCCGCATCGAAGCGCTGGAACTGCTCGTATTGAAACAAAACAGCGAGCGGCGGCGCGTGCTGAAAATCATCTCAAGCACAGGCGCCGCTGGCTATGCGGATTTCCCGGATCTCGACTACGCACCGGCACTGGGCGGTGTCGCCAAGGAGCATCTGATCGGGGCCAATCCCTTTGCGGTAGAAGCCATCTGGTCAACCATGCGGCGGGCCGGTGTCCTC
Organism: Kiritimatiellia bacterium; assembly: GCA_029936175.1. Taxonomy (GTDB): domain Bacteria; phylum Verrucomicrobiota; class Kiritimatiellia; order SS1-B-03-39; family UBA6053; genus JAPYUI01. The sequence goes on along the minus strand of JAPYUI010000464.1, from coordinate 432 downwards.
TGTTCGCATCGCACCGCCTTGGATTACGCCCTGTGGGACCTGCTCGGCCGCGAAACCGGCAGGCCCGTCTACGAACTGCTCGGCGGTCCGGTGCGTGACCGGATCAGGATCTACTACTACGGCAAGCCGCCCAAACAGCAGCTGGAGAACGAAGATGCCTGGCGCTCGCTGGGGCAGAAACTGGCCCAGCAGCCCGGTGCGGTCGTGAAGGTCGATCCCTGGTTGGTTTTTGAACGATTTGGTGACAGGAAAGTATGGGAGGACACGGACGATGAGGCTGGCGGAAGAATGCCAACCGAGGAGAACATCGCCTACAACGAAATGGTCTTCCGTTGCCTTCGTGAAGGAGCGGGCGACAAAGTGGACCTGATCCATGGCGGCCACGGCCAGTGCAGTGCCGAAGGGGCCATCGCAACCTGCAAGCCGCTCGAA
>JAPYUI010000463.1 GCA_029936175.1 Kiritimatiellia bacterium | reverse complement strand
CCTATTCCATCGCCTCGTAGAACAGGGTCTTCACCGCCCACTCGGTCATGAAAGAATACGGCTCTGTTTGCTCCAGCGTGACTACGCACAGCCCGTCCGCCGGTGAAATCCAGTAATGCGTGCTCGACTTGCCACCCCATCCGAATTCGCCCACCCGCCCGGGTGGATCCCACTTCCCGTTGGCTTCCGTTCGCACGTTAAACCCGAGGCCAAAACCCACGCCCCAGCGCATCTGCTTCCCGAAGCGGATGGGCATCAGCTTTTCCGGCAGGTGGTTCCGGGTCATCAGCTCCACGGTTTCCTGCCGCAGCAGGCGCGTGCCGAAGAGCTCGCCGCCCTGTTCCAGCATGACGAGAAAGTTCAGGTAGTCCTCCGCGGTTGAGCAGAGCCCGCCACCCCCGGAGGAAAATTTCGGGTTCTCCAGGTAGAGGCTCTTGCCCGGGTCGTCGATCAGGCTCAAGCGCCCCTTGCTCCGGTAGTTCGCGGCAAAACGATCCGCTTTTCCCTTTGGCACGTAAAAGGCGGTATCCTGCATATGCAGGGGCTTGAAGATGCGCTTTTCGAGGTAGGTGTCGAAGGCTTCGCCCGACCAGATCTCCACCAGGCGACCGAGTACATCGATGGATACGCCGTACAGCCATGTCGTCGCCGGGTCGTGATTGAGGGGCAGCCTGCTCAGTTTTTCGGTGAAGGTTTCCAGGGTTTGATCACGCTGGAGGACGCCCGCCTTCGCCCATGCCTGGTTGTGCGGCTTTTGCCCGATGCCGTAGCCGAGCCCGGAACTGTGCCGCAGCAAGTCGACCACTTTCATCCCGGTCTTCACCGGGCGGGTATGCGCACCGTCAACAACCCGGAGGTCCTTGAACGAGGGGATGTATTTGCTCACCGGGTCCTCGAGCTGGAACCGTCCCTTTTCCCATTCCATCATGACCGCGGTGGAGGTAATCGCCTTGGTCATGGAATAGATCCGGACGATGCTGTCCTCCTCCATCGCCTTTTTGCGCTCGAGGTCCGCCTGGCCGAAGGCCTTGAAGTAGAAAACCTTGCCGTGCCGGGCCGCGGCGACGGTGACGCCGGCGAGCTTGCCGTCCGCCACGAGTTTTTGCAGCACCTGGTCGACCTGTTCGAGTTTCTCCGGGGAGACCTTTACGGCTTCCGGCGTGACGATCGGTAGCCGGGGTGGGGTCCGCTCGGCGGCCAGGGGCAGGGCGAGCAGGCAAAAGGCGATTATACGGGCTGGGTACATGGCAAATCCTTGACGGGTTTCGGT
>JAPYUI010000462.1 GCA_029936175.1 Kiritimatiellia bacterium | reverse complement strand
ATCCAGGCTGATCGCCCCGGCGGCATCCACGTCGATCCCGATTCCCCCGGGAAGGGTCCTGGACCAGGGGTCACCGAGCTCGGCATCGGTCGCAGAGAGGGATATCCAGCCGGGCTCGGTCGGTGCGGCATCGAAATCAATCCGCAGCGGCGCAGCAGACAGGCCGAGGCTCAGGGCGGGAACGAGTAGCAGGGCGCGCAACATGGGCCGCCCACTATACCCCGGGCCCGGCCCCTTGTCGATGTCGCCCCGGATCCGAAAGGGGGCTTGGATACCGGGGAAAAACAAGGGGTGATCCGGGTCTTCCGGGTGAATGATGGATGATTATGGTTGGTATTTTCCCCCGCCTTCATTACCTATCCCGTGATTCTCCACTCAAGATAAAAGGAACGCACATGAAAACAATCGCCCGCCTCATCCTCGCCCTCCTGGTCCTTGGAAGCCTCCCGGCAACCGCGGCTGATAAGCCCGTGGCCAAGGCCAAGCCGAAGAAAAAGCCGAACCCGGTCTTCGCAAAGATCAAGGATGACCCGGCCCTGCCCCGGGTCCTGCTGATCGGCGACTCGATCTCTATCGGGTACACGCTGGGCGTGCGAAAGGGCATGGAGGGCAAAGCCAACGTGCACCGGCCGCCGACGAACTGCGGACCGACCATCCGCGGGCGGGAGCAGATTGATGCCTGGCTGGGGGACGGAAAATGGGATGTCATCCATTTCAACTGGGGCCTCCACGACCTCAAGTACATGGGGCCGAACGGCGAGAACCTGGCCGACCCGAAGGTGGGGCACCAGCAGGTTCCGCCAAAGGCATACGAGGCCAAGCTGGACCTGCTCGTCCAGCGGATGAAGAAGACCGGGGCCGCGCTCATCTGGCGAAACACCACCCCGGTCCCTCCCGGGGCCAAGGGGCGGGTCGTCGGTCACGCCAAGCAATATAACGAGATCGCGGCACGGGTGATGAAGAAGCACGGCGTGCGTACACACGACATGTACGCCTTTGTCATCCCGCGCATGGACACGATCATGCTCAAGGCGAACGTCCACTTCAGCAAGGAGGGCTCCCAGGCCCTCGCGGAAACCGTGGTGAAAGAGATCGAGGCGGTCCTCCCCTAGGCCGGGCCCCGGGATAAGACCCCCAGGCAGTCCGTGGAAAACAGGAGGTGCACAGCAAAAAAGTTTTGCCATGCCTGTGCCTCCCTATATACATACCGATCATTACCGAAACCCGTCAAGGATTTGCCATGTACCCAGCCCGTATAATCGCCTTTTGCC
>JAPYUI010000232.1 GCA_029936175.1 Kiritimatiellia bacterium | reverse complement strand
CGCTCAACCCGAAAAAACCCGGTGCGTACCTCGTCCGCATCAGCGATCCGGACTCGGATGTGACCGGTACAGCAGAATTCTACATCAGCGAGACGGCCTACGACTACGCCTGGAAAGCGGATAAGCCGGACCGCCTGGAGCTTGAGCTCGAGGGCGACCGCTTTGTCGCGGGAGACCTCGCACGCCTGACCGTTAAAGCGCCCTTTACCGGGAAAGCCTTGATCGTCCTCGAGCAGGGCAGCCTGATCCGGGCCTGGACAAAGGTCCTGGACCAGAACACCCAGACCCTCGAGATCCCCATCCAGGCGGCCTACGCACCGAACGTCTACTGTTCGGTCACCCTCATCCGCCCGGTGACATCGGGCGCGGAAGGCGTGTACCGCGCCGCGGGGCGGATCAGCATTCCGGTTATCCGGCCGGAACAGGAGTTGCGAGTCAGCGTGCTGGCGAGCGACACCCGTCCACAGTCCCCGCTCCACGCCGTCATCGAGGTCGAGCAACACGACGGGAAGCGTGCGCCGGTGGAGGTCGTGCTCGCCGCGGTCGATGAGGGCATCTGCATGCTGAGCGATCATTCGGTAGCGGATCCCCTGGGCTGGTTCCGGGCCGCACGCCGGAGTGGTCTGCGCCAGTTCGATCAATACCAACTGCTCCTGCCCGAGCTCGACGACCGGGTATACGGGGCGGCATCCAAACCCGGCGGGGGCGGTGGATCGACCTATCGCAAACGGTTGAATCCCATCTCCGCCCGGCGCTTCAAGCCCGTCGCGCTCTGGGCCGGATCGGTCATCACGGATGAAAACGGGCGCGCCGAAATCACCCTGGATGTACCCGAGTTCACGGGCGAGTTACGCCTCATGGCGGTGGCCATCGATCCCCGGGGCTTCGGCAAGGCCGAAACCGCGATCAAGGTGGGCCGCCCGGTGGTCGTGCAACAGAGTTTGCCGCGTTTCCTGGCCCCGGGGGATGCGTTTCAGATTCCCATCAAGGTCTTCAACCGGACCGATGCACCGCGGACGATCGCCTACAAGGTACACGCGGATGGACCGGTCCGGATCCACGATGGCCTGGGCAGCATCCAGCTCGCGGCGGGAAGCGAAAAGATGATCCGGCTCAAGGGCCAGGCGGAGCAGCGCCCGGGAAAAGCCGATATTCACTTCCAGGTCGGCGCGGGCGAGGACGGCTATGCCGAATCGGTCGAGTTGGCCGTTCGCCCCGCCTTTGGATACCTGCAGGTTTCCCATACCGGCCACTTGAAGCCCGGTGAAGAACTGGAGATCCGCAGCGGCCAGAACTGGTTACCCGGCACGGCCAGGGAACGCCTGTACTGTGCACCGCGTCCGGATATCGCCCTCGGCGGCGGACTGGACTACCTCCTGGATTATCCCTACGGCTGCCTGGAGCAGACCACGTCCAAATCCTTTCCACTCCTCTACATGAACGACCTGCTGAAAGCGACACGGCCCGGGATGGCGGATCCGGACGAGCTGAAGGACTACATCCAATCGGGCATCTACCGCATCCTCGGCATGCAGCGGGGGGACGGGTCGCTGAGTTACTGGCCGAATGCGGAAAGGTATCCCTATGGTTCCGTCTACGCGTCGCATTTTCTCATGGAGGCCAAGCGCTCGGGATACCCGGTTCCCGCCCACGCCCTCGACGCCCTGCTCGATTACCTGGAGGACTGCTGCGCCCGCAGCCTTCGATCCAATGAGGATCTCACCTCGCGGAGCTATGCGCTCTACGTATTGGCCCTGGCCGGACGCGTGGATGCCGGGAGCATCGGGCGCATGACCGAGCTGGCCGGCCAGGCACCCATCTCCGCACGGATCCACCTGGTCAACGCCCTCGCCGCCTCGGGAAAACGAAAGGAAGCCCATGCCTTGCTCAAGACCATTGGCCTGCGCGAGACCCTTGCTTCCCCGGCAAAGACCAGCGGTACCCTCGACACCCCCACGCGGGATCTTGCCCTGTTGCTCAACGCCTGGCTGGATATCGAGCCCACCGCGCCCCTGGTCGCCGATCTTGCCCGACAGCTCAACGACCAGCGCGTGCGCGGCCGCTACAACTCCACCCAGGACAATGCCTATGCCTTGCTCGCCCTGGGCAAGTATGCGAACCGGAGCGCGGGGAAGGTGAGCACCTTTACCGCGAGCCTGGATGACGGGCGCAGCTTCGGGGACACGGATCGCGCGCCGATGGCGATTGCGGACGGCATGAAGCTGAGGAACCAGGGGCCGGGCATGCTCTACTACGCGGTACATTCCGGTGGCGTTCCGAGCAGCGGTGACTTTCCGGACGAAGACCAGCAGCTTCGTGTCCGGCGCAGCCTGTTCACGGTCGAGGGCAGCCGGATAGAGCGGGATCAATTCGCCCAGGGGGAAATGGTCGTGATCCGCCTGGTGGTGGATCCCACCGATCACGCGGTGGACAACCTCGTGATCGAGGATCTGCTTCCGGCCGGTTTCGAAATCGAAAATGCGGGAAAGAATCTCAATGCAACCATGCCCTGGCTGGGCGAGATCGAACGCCCCCACCCGCGTTCGCTGGACCTGCGCGACGACCGTCTGGTGATCTTTCCTGAAAAACTTTCCAAATCGGTCAACTACTTTTACCTCGCACGCGCCGTCACGCCCGGCCGCTATACCTGGCCGGCCCTGCAGGGCGAATGCATGTACGACGCGGGGATTCGTTCCCGCCACCGCAACCTGGAAGAAATCACGGTCATGACCGAGGGGGCCTACACGCCACCGGCATCCGAAGGCACCCGCTTTGTCGACACCGAGGAGGCCCGACCCTTCCTCACCCGGCAAGCCATCAAGCGGAGGGCAACGGCAAAGTGCCAGGGGCACCGCCCGCCGACCACGGCACATAGGGACACCCGGGGCTCCCTCCATCCGGGTATTTGATCATGAAGCGAAAGATTTCCAAAGAGCTAATCAAGGGCCTACTGGTTGCCGGTATCATCGGCCTCGCTTCGCTGGCCATCGCCTGGTTCGCCCTGCCCTTCGATGACGCGGACGTGCGCCGCATTCCCAGCGGCCAGGTGCTCCTGGACCGGCACGGGGACATCCTCCGGCGCACGCTCGGGCCCGGTGACGAGGATTGCCTACCCACCGCGTTGGATCCCCAATCCTGGGCGGCGAAGGCCTTGGTTGCCGCGGAAGACAAGCGTTTCTACCAGCATGCCGGGGTCGACCCGATCGCGATCGGGCGCTCGAGCGTATACAACGTGAAGAACGGCCGCGTGACCACGGGTGCATCCACGATTTCCACCCAGGTGATCCGCATGTCCTCCCCGCGTCCCCGCAACCTGAAAACCAAGCTGGTCGAGGCCTTTCGGGCGACCCAGATGGAGACCCGGATGGAGAAGGATGAGATCCTGCTGAACTACCTGAACCGGGCACCCTTCGGCGGCAACGTATATGGACTCGAGAGTGCGAGCCAGCGGTACTTTGGGAAGAGTGCGAGCATGCTCAGCCTGGGTGAAGCCACCATCCTCATGGGCCTGCCGCAATCACCCTCCCGCTATCGACCGGATCGCCACCTCGACCGCGCGCTCAAGCGCCGGGACTACGTGCTCGAGCGCATGCACGCGGCGAAAATGATCAACCTGGAACAGTGGGAAAGGGCAAAGAACCAGGACCTGGATATTGCCCGGCACTCCCTGCCCCGCTCCGCACCACACTTCTGTGACTGGGTTTTGCGGCGCCATGCCGCTTCCGGCCCGGTGAACACCACCCTGGATCCAGCCCTGCAAAGCCTGGCCACGCAAACCCTCGCCCGCCATCACGAACACCTGTCCACCCGCGGCATCCACAGCGGCGCCATCGTCATCATCGAGACCCAGACAGGCAAGCTTCGCGCCATGGTCGGCTCGCCGGATCATCATGACCGGTCACACGCCGGGCAAACCAACCATGCGACCGCCCGGCGGTCGCCGGGCTCCACCCTGAAACCCTTTATTGCCGCGATGGCGATCGATTCCGGATACGTCACCCCCGCGAGCGTCATCAAGGATGCCCCGCTGGTGTACCGGGATTACCGGCCTTCCAATTTCGACCGCCGATTCGCGGGGACGGTCGACCTGCGCGAGGCCCTTGTGCGCTCCCTGAACATTCCCTTCCTGCACTTGGTGAAACAACTCGGCCTGGATCGCTTCTATGATCAGCTGAGAAACCTTGGATTCCATTCCCTGGACCAGCCCGCCGCGCATTACGGGCTCAGCCTTGCGCTCGGCACGGCGGAGGTGTCCCTGCTCGAGCTGGCCAACGCCTATGCCTGCCTCGCCCGTGGCGGCACCTATGCGCCCCTGCGATACCTCGAGGAAGTATCCGCAGCCGGCACGCCCATGTTCTCGCCCGCGACCTGCTACCTGGTCTCCGAGATACTCGCCGGGGACGAACGGGCCATGGCCTGGAGCGGCCATGCCGCGGATGTGGTCCTGCCCCGGGCCGCGTGGAAAACCGGCACCTCAAACGGATACCGCGATGCCTGGACCGTGGCCTATAACCCGGAATACGTGATCGGGGTATGGATCGGGAATTCGGACAACACCCCCGCGGCAAGCTTGGTCGGCAGTCGGGCGGCCGCACCCCTCGCCTCGGATCTCCTGCGCGCACTTTATCCGAAGGGGAATGGCCCCTGGTACAGCCAACCCGAACAGGTCGGGGACCGTTCCGTGTGCGTACGCAGCGGCAAGCCGGTTAGTGCCGCGTGCGCGGATCAGATCACTGAACGCTATATTCGAGACCAATCCCCCCACGAACCCTGCAACTGCGGGCGCGAACATACCCGCCCCTTGCGCATCCTCTCCCCCACCCCGGGCGCGATCATCCATTATGCGCCCGGCCAGACGCTGAACCTGGAAGCCGCGTCCGATGAGCCGGTGTACTGGTTCATGAACGGGGAGAGCCTCGGCTGTCACGCGGGCACGGTCGAATGGCCGGTCGAGCGCGGCCGCTTCGAGGCCCGGTGCGTGTCGCAGGCTGGAGAGACCACGACCCTTGCCTTCCGCGTTCGTTGATCAGGAGGGCGCCGTGTCGCTACCCCGGGCAGGTCCCTCCCAGCTACGCGCGCGCGACAAACTGGTTCGTTCGCGTGTCAACCTTGATCACGTCGTCCGGGGAAATGTACTCCGGCACCTGCACGATCAAGCCCGTCGACAGGGTCGCCGGCTTGGACCGGGCCGTCGCCGACGCCCCCTTGATGGACGGATCGGTCTCCACGATCTGTAACTCCACGGTATCCGGCATCTGGATACCGAGCACCTTGCCGTCCGAAAGCAACACGATGATCCCCTCCATGTCCTCAACCAGGTACGGGATCGCATCTTCAATCTCGTGCTCCTTTAACTCGAACTGGCTGTAATCCTCGATATCCATGAAGGCGTAGTTGTCCCCATCCTTGTACAGGTACTGCACCTCCCGGCGATACAGGTCCATCTCCTCCAGGGGATCGTCCCCCTTGAAGGTTTGGTCCACCTTGTTCCCGGTCGTGACATTGCGAAACCGGATCTTGTACAGGCTGCTGCCCCCCCGCGCCGAGGGCGTCTGGACATGAATACTGACCACCGTATGAGGCACCTCATGGAGGGCGATGATCGAACTTTTCTTCAAGTCAGAAGCTTTGATAGACATGCCGGGAGAAGACGCGGGCAGACGGAAAAAATCAAGATATTAATGCAGGGTGCTGAGGGTGGAGGCGGGTTCGACTCCCGCCACCTCCACACAGGAATATGGATCAAAATTTTGATCATAGTAGTTCTGAAAGAATTGAAATAAATTCTAAGATATCCTGACTTGATACGTCTTATTGGCATGAAAGCACTCACTATATTTATTGCGCTTACACTAAGCCATTCGTTTCTCATGGCAGAGCAGATTGCTCCCAAATTAGAAAA
>JAPYUI010000231.1 GCA_029936175.1 Kiritimatiellia bacterium | reverse complement strand
CCCGGAACCGGGGAGGCCGACATCAAAGGCCCACCCGAAGGGGCTCAGCCACAGGCTGAAAAGAAATATATAAATTTGTTTCATCGTCCGATGCGAACATTTCATAAATAATTCCAATTAAACAGCCTTTTATACCGGATGTGAACCGTAAATACCCGGAAAACGCTCATTTCAGCCGCTGCATTGACCCCACCATTTATTTAACATGGCATGCGTCTTGCTAAAGTACCTCCTGCGCGACTATACTTGGGGATCGTTCTTATACCCGATGGCGAATCAATACCTATCACAAACCCAGACCATGAAGCAGTCCCAGGTGCTGGCGCCCCAGTTGCGCCAGTCGCTGGAAATGCTGCAGGTCCCGATCCTGGAACTCCGCGCGCTGATCGAGCAGGAAATCCAGCAGAACCCAACCGTGGAAGAAGACCCTTTCGACAAGGACGAAGAGGCGGAGGCGGAACCCGAGGAGCGGACAGAGGAAGACGCCGAGTTTGACGCCAAGTTTGAAGAGTTAGCCCGGTTGGACGAGGAGTGGCGCGACTACTTCAAGCAAACCCAGGTCCAGCATCGCTCCCGGGATGAGGAAGAAGCCCGGCGCAACTACTTCATGGACTCGCTCACCCAGAGCCAGTCACTCCAGGAACACCTGCTCGAACAACTTTCCCTTTCCGGCCTCGAGGATTTTGACCGCCAGATTGGTGAAATGGTGATCGGCCATATCGATGATGACGGCTACATGACCACGACCCTCGAGGATCTCGCCGCGACCGCGGGCTTTGACCTCTCTCACCTGGCCTCGACCCTGGCCTTCATCCAGGAATTTGACCCGGTCGGCATCGGCGCGCGCAGCCTCCAGGAATGCCTGTTGACCCAGGTGATACGACTGGGCAAGGAGGACTCGCTCGAGGCACGTATCATTGAGTTTCACCTCGATGACCTCGGTGCCAAGAAATTTCACGACATCGCCCGCGCCCAGAAAATAACCGTCGAGGAAGTTCAATCCGTTGCTAATTTCGTCGCAACCCTGGAACCCAGGCCGGGTCGGAGTTTCAGCTCGGAGTCCGCGACCTACGTACTGCCGGAAATCGAGATCGGGTGGGACAAGGAAAAATATGTCGTTATCATGAACGACGATCAACTGCCCCACCTGCGAATCAGCGCGCAATACCGCAAATTGATGGGCGACCCGACCACCAAGTCAGAGGTAAAGTCCTATATCCGGGACAAGATTCGCGCCGCGGATTTTCTCATCAAGAGTATCGACCAGCGCCAGCAGACCATTCGCAACATTGCCGAAGAGATTATCAAGGTACAGAAGACCTTCTTTGACGAGGGTGTTTCCCAGCTCAAGCCCCTGACCATGGCCGAAGTCGCCGCCGTGCTCGGCATTCACGAGACCACCGTCAGCCGGGCGATTGCCAACAAGTACATGACCACGCCCCAGGGCGTATTCGAGATGAAGTACTTCTTTACCCCGGGCTTCAAGACCCGGGACGGGACCTCCGTCTCCAACAAGACGATCAAGGACACCATCCTCAACCTCGTCGCGGACGAAGATACCGCCAAACCCCTGTCCGACCAGGCGATGGCTAAGGAACTCGCAAATGCCGGGATCAAGGTCGCCCGGCGAACCATTGCCAAGTACCGGGAAGAGCTGCAGATCCTTCCGTCCCACATGCGCAAGAGTTTCTAACCGCGCAAACCGTCCTCAAGCCTCCATGCGCGTACAACTCGTCAAGCCCACCCGGCGCCATGCAGCCGAACTCGTCGCAGCCGCCAAGTCCAGCCGCACCTTGCACGGACACTTCGGGTCGGCCCCGCAAACACCGGAAGCCATCGCGGCCTACCTGGCGAAACTCAAGCAGCCCCAATACGAGGGATGGCTGGTCGTTGAAATGGAAGGCGGCGCGCTCACCGGCATGATCAACCTCAACGAGATTGTCCGCGGGGGCTGCCAGGGAGCATACATGGGATACCTGGCCTTTGCTCCACATGGGGGAAAAGGCTACATGACCGAGGGGATGACCCTGGCCATCAACGAGGCCTTCGGCCCGCTGAAACTGCACCGGCTCGAGGCGAATATCCAGCCCGGGAACACGGCATCGATTGCCCTGGTAAAGCGGCTGGGCTTTCGCAGGGAAGGCCTCTCGAAAAAGTATTTAAAGATCGGCGGCCGCTGGCGGGATCACGAACGCTGGGCGATTTTAAAGGAGGCGTGGCGGGCCAGGAAGAAAAACTAGGCCGCCGTGCACCCCCGGGTCCGCTACCGGATGAACCGCGCCCGGACGGGTATCAATAGGCAGGCCACGCCTACGCGCCGGGGATGACCGGCGGACCCAGCAGGTCAAACGCCTCCCCGAACTGGGCCAGGAAATGCAGGCTGTACAGGCGGAGCAGGAGCGTGGCGGGCATCAGGATGACGGTCCCGATATAGGGCGAAGCGGCCATACAGCAGGTCATGATGACCAGGGCACCGCCCAGGATACCGATAAGGAACACCAGGAGCAACTTGAACAGGGCGTAGAGGTATACGCGAACAAAGTGCTCCTTGCACACGGGCCAGAACAGGACCCAGGCATCCAGGATGCCGCACGCGTGCTTGTACATCACCGGGAGGATGAAGTCCTTCACCACCAGCCTCACGTAACCGATCAGCGCGAAGACCAGGAAAAGGGTGAGACCCGCAAGGAGCAGGCCCGCCAACAGGACCCGTGGGTGGGGAAAGCCCATCATCGTCGAACGAATCGCATACCCAAAACCAAGCCAGACACCGGCTATCCAGAGGAGGGTAACCAGCCCGAAGCCCAGCTCCCAGTAGTAGTAGGTGAGATACCGGGCACGGCTCGTGCGCCAGGCTTCACCGAACTTCACCCCTGGATGAACCGCAAACTGCAGGAAGACAAATTCGGCCCGGCAGGCGAGCCAACTGAGCCCCAGCCACAGGAGGCCGCACAAGCCGAGCAGGGCCGCGCCGCCGGCCGCCAGGTCATTGGTCCTTTCCGCAAGCGCCCGCAAGAGGTCTTCCTCGTCGAGCAAAACCGTCAACTGGTCAAAGATCTGAACGGGCAGGATCGCCATGTCCGGCAACTGGGTCAGCCAGACCGCAAACCCGGCAATGAACCAGTAGGCCGCGTTAAAGGGCCGAAACAGGGTATCAACCATTCGCGAAAAGCTGCGATCCAGCGGTTTAACTATGCGAATTTCTTGCATCAGGTTGACGGGACCCTAGCCTGTACGTAAATCACCCGCAATCATACAGAAAATGAAAATACATGTGCAAAGCTATCCCGACAAGACAGCCCTGGGCGCGGCAGCTATCGACGCCCTGTCTTCGGCGATCACCGCCACGGCCGGGGCACGGGCACCCGGGGCGATCATGCTATCCGGGGGGTCGACACCCCGGGCCGTGTACGAGGCGATTGCCGCTTCCCCGCTGCTTGCACCGGATGCACTGAGCCTGTTCATGAGCGACGAGCGCCTGGTACCCCATGACTCAGGAAAAAATAATTTCCATAACACCACCCCGATGTTTGAAAGCCTCGGGCTGCCGGCCGAACAGCTACTGCGGGTGAAGACCCACCTGGAAGCCACCGAGGCCGCCGCCGATTACCATCGACAGATCGAGGACCTCCTGCGAAAGCGCACCGTCCTCTCCCTGGGCTTTCTCGGCATGGGCGCGGATGGGCATACCGCGTCGCTCTTTTCCGATGATGACCTCGCGCGGGGCAAGGGCCAGCTCGCCACCTGGGTCGACCGACCGGACGGCATGCAGGGGGTGAGCGTGACACCGGACCTGCTCAAGCAGGTGCAGCAGCTCGTATTCCTGGTTGCAGGACCGGACAAGAAGGCGATGGTCCAGGGGATGCTAAACGACCCCCTGTCCATTCCCGCCGGGCAGGCAATTCAACATTGTCAATCGGTCGAACTGTGGTTAACTGTTGATGCATATGGCTGATTCCTTGATTATATTGACCGGTGTTTCCGGCGGTGTTGCCGCGTACAAGACCGTCGAGCTCGTCAGCTCCCTGCGTAAAGCCGGGCACGAGGTCCACGTGGCGATGAGCCCGGCGGCTACCCGCTTTGTCACGCCCCTCACCTTCGCAGCGGTCAGCGGACGACCCGTGCTGGACCAACTCTGGCCGGAAACCCGTCGCGGCGAGCTCAAGGAATTCTACCCCCACCTGTACCCGGCCACCGAGGCGGACCTGTTCATCCTCGCCCCGGCGACCGCGGATATGATCGCCCAGGTCGCGCATGGACTCGGCAAGGATGCGGTCAGCACGAGCGCCCTGTCCCTGCCTGACAGCTGCCAAAAATTTTTCTGCCCGGCGATGAACGTGGAGATGTGGGAGCAGGATGTTGTCCAGGCCAACGTGCATGCACTCGCATCACGGGGATGGACGCGTATCGGCCCTGAATCCGGCCACCTCGCCTGCGGTGCTGAAGGTTGTGGTCGCATGAGCGAGGCTGCAGACATTTTCACCACCATCCAACACGCCGGCGAAAACCGCACGGCTCTCGCCGGGAAAAAGGTCCTTATTCTTTCCGGGCCGACCCGTGAACATCTCGACCCGATCCGCTATATGGGCAATCCGAGCAGTGGAAAAATGGGCAAGGCCATCGCCGAGGAAGCCCGACTGATGGGCGCAGACATCGATTTCGTGAGCGGCCCGGTACCCGCCGCCCATCTCCCCGCCGCGGGTCCGGCCCTGCGCATTCACCCCGTCGTCAGTGCCCGGGACATGCTGGGTGAAGCGGAAGTTTTATTTGATGCCGCCGATGCGATCATCTATGTGGCCGCGGTCGCGGACTACGCGCCCACCGAGTACCACGAAGACAAACGGCCCAAACAGGGAGGCGATATCACGCTTGCATTCAAGGCCACGCCGGATATTGCCGCCACCCTCTGTGCCCGCAAGCAGGCCCACCAGGTCACCGTTGGCTTCGCCCTGCAAACGGACGACGGCGAGGCGGCCGCCAGGGCCAAGCTGGAGAAAAAGAACCTGGACGCGATCGTGTTGAACTACATGGATGCGCTCGGCGGGAATTGCGGAACCTACTCTTTCATCAACCGGATGAATGGGACGAAGGGCCTACAGGAATGGGGCAAGCTGGACAAGCGCACCTGCGCGCAGCGGATCATGGACGCGGTGAAGACCGGGCATGCTACAAAGGGTTGAGGGTGAAGGACCGGGACCATGAGTGAAGAAAATCCCCATGAAGACTTGTCACTGCTGAAGCAGAACGAGGCGAACTATCCGAACAGCCCCGGCGAGGCCCGGCTTGAGGTCTTCGACAACAGCCATCCGGAACGCGATTACACCATCGTGCTCGACTGCCCGGAATTCACCTCGATCTGTCCGATCACCGGCCAGCCTGATTTCGGCCACATCACGATTCGGTACATTGCGGACAAAAAATGCGTGGAAAGCAAATCCCTGAAGCTGTACCTGTTTGCCTTCCGCAACCATGGCGCCTTCCACGAAGCGGTCGTGAACCGGATTCTGGATGACCTGGTAGCCGCCTGCTCACCACGCAAGGCGCGGGTGGTCGGGGATTTCCGCCCGCGGGGCGGGATCGCGATTCGCGTCGTTGCACGGTATAACGCACAATAAGAGGCCTGACCGGGCAGGAACACGCGGGAGGGTTATTTTTCCCTTGGCGGACGGGATGGACACTTCGTACATTGCCGGTATGCCGGTGAAGATATTGATGATCGAGGATGATCCAACGATCGTCGATAACCTGGCCTACATGGTGCAGGCCAAGGGCTACGACCTGGCCCATGCACCGGATGGTGACCGCGGCCTCGCCCTGTTTAAGGAGCTACAGCCCGACCTGGTGCTGCTCGACATCGAACTGCCCGGGCTTTCCGGGTACGACCTCCTGCAGGCGATGCGCAGGGAGCA
>JAPYUI010000230.1:3987-5918 GCA_029936175.1 Kiritimatiellia bacterium | reverse complement strand
CGCCGTTCATCGATCTGGATCAAGGAGACCATCGGCCCGTCAAGGTTCAAACCCGGGTTGACCAGCGTGAACTGCGACAGCCCATCGAATAGGCGAATCGGGCGGGCGAGGGGTGGTAAATGATCGGGCGCCTCGTCCAGGTAGAACTGCCGAATAGCCGCCCAATCGTTGGTGGATAACTGGGGTTCCTCCGGGTATATCGCAGCGGCTTTCGTCTGCTCCAGCACATGGGTCATCCCCTTCTCAACCAACATCTGGAGGTGGGGTTTCCCCTTGAACTCCGGGCCCGGCGTCATGCCCAGGCGCAAACCCATTTCATCCAGCACGTAATAATTCCAGAACTCTTTCGTGAGGAGATCCGGCTCGGGAAACACGTGGCAGGTCTGGCAAATCCGCACCGCGACGGCGCGACCCGGATGATCACCCTTCCGGCTTTCGGATGGAAGCATCCGTTGCGGAATCAACTCGGGCGCGGACCAGGCTGAGGCTGCAGCCAGGAGTACGGCGAGTACCCTAGTCCAACCACTCATCTTCGGGATCAAAGGCCGGCACCGGTACGTTAATGATTTTCAGGTTCCCGACGGCACGATGACGGCAACCGGGCTTGATAAAAACAGCGGTCATGGGTTGAACGGGAACGATTTCACCGTCGAGCTCAAGATGCCCCTCCCCCTCCAGCACGAAGTAGATCTCGGTCATCTTCTTGTGATAATGCACCGCGCTGTCCCGGGATATATCGACCAGGTGCATGGTGGCGGTGGTATTTTCCGGAACGGAAAAAGCGCGACGCGCCTGGCCGCAGGGGCATGGGGTTGGCTCGATTTCGTCGAAACGTTCGATCAGGTAATTTTTTGTTTCAGCCGTTGACATTACATTCTCCGTTGCTCGCCTGCCGCGCATCCCACTGCCGTCGCGTTTCACAGGCGGCGATGGCGAAGGCGGATACCACGTTCATGGAGTTTTTCTTCCCAACCATGGGGATATAGACGATCTGGTCGACTTTTTCCAGCACGTCTGCACCGATTCCGAACCGTTCGTTTCCGAGGAGCCATGCACAGGGAAAGGAGAGGTCGACCTCAAATAAACCCGGATAATCCCCGGTTTCCAGGGCGACAATCGAAATCCCATCCGCTTTCAGGCCATCCAGCACTTCGTGAATGGATGCCTGGGCCATCCAGCGACCCTGCTCCGTGCCCAGTGCCGACCGGGCGACCTTGGGATGCTCGGGCGTGGCCGTGTATCCGGAACAGATCACCTGCTCACAGCCAAAGCACTCCGCCGTGCGGAACACGCCGCCCACGTTAAAGGCCCCGCGCAGGTTGTCCAGGATCACCTGCACCGGCATGGTTTCCCCCACCGGCTCCTCGCTATCGACGGGCATGAGAAAATCCTCATCCCGAAGGGCGTAGTGATGCACTTCCCGTTCAACCGGCACCATGAAGGTGCACAGCTGCTGCAGGCTGATATCGGAATCCATGTGCAGGGCGAGCTCACCCAGGTGGGGCTCATCCGCGTGGCGGGCAAGCAGGTCCTGCAGCTTCTGGAGCTCGGCCCGACGCGTGCCGATCCGCTCCCAGCAGGCTTCGACCACGTGAAACTGCCGAATCACACGCTGCACCAATTGCTCACGCGTACGGGTTTTCTTTGCATCGGCCATGACGTTTTGTATGGTGTGTTGCCTTCAAGATCAATGCCGATATACCAGGAGTGGATATGAGTGGATCCGAAAACGTGAGCAAGCCGGTAATCCGCAAGCAACGGCGGATTTCATCCGTGTGGATTGTACCGGTTATTGCCGCACTCATAGGGGGCTGGTTGTTCTATACAAGCAAGCAGGAAGCCGGCATCCCCATCACCATACATTTTACGGACGGGCACGGCATCGCTGCGCACAAAACCAAGATCGTATTCAACGGCGTACCCATCGGCGT
>JAPYUI010000230.1:0-3887 GCA_029936175.1 Kiritimatiellia bacterium | reverse complement strand
GTCCGGGATAACTCGCGCTTCTGGGATGTAAGCGGATTGAAGCTGAAAGCCGGATTGGATGGCGTGAGCATCGAGGCGGAATCACTGACCGCACTGGTCGCGGGGGGCGTCGCCTTTGATACGCCTATCTACCAGGAACCGGGCACGGAGGTCACGGAGGAAACCGAATTCCATCTGTACAAGGACCGCGAGAACGCACTCAAGCGCGGCGTGGCCATCGACATTCGTTTTGAGACATCGGAAGGCCTGCGCAAGAACGCCGCGATTCGCTACAAAGGCCTGGTCATTGGAGAGGTGCGCGAGCTGCAAATCAGCCCAGCACTCGACGCGGTCGTCGCACATTGTCTCCTCGATGAAAGCGCACGGAAGGTCGCCGTCAGCCATTCCCTCTTCTGGGTAGTGAAACCCAAGGTGGGCCTCTCGGGCGTTTCCGGGCTGGAAACCATCGTGAGCGGAAACCACATCGAAGTGCTTCCCGGAAATGGCGAACCCGCCTTCAACTTCGTCGGCCTGAAACAGGCGCCGGAGGAGGAGGCGCCGGCTGGCGAGGAGAATGACCCGGACTTTAACCTGATCATTGTCGCGGATCGACGTGGCTCCCTTAAGCAGGGCTCTCCCATTTTTCACCGCGACGTGCGGGTGGGCAAAATCCTGCGAACCGAGCTGACCCCGGGAGGAGACGGGGTAAAAATATTTGCCAGTATTCGGAGTCGCTATGCACCCTTGATTCGCGAACGCACCCATTTTTTCAATGCCAGCGGCATCGGCTTTGATTTCAGCCTCTTCGGTGGAGCCAAATTCAAAACCGGGTCGATGGAAAGCATCCTGGAAGGCGGGATCGCGTTCGTGACACCGGAAAACAGCGCAATGGGTTCCCGTGCAGCGGAACACTCGATCTTCATCCTCTTTCAGAAGGCAGAAGAAGCCTGGATGCGCTGGGCACCACATATCCCCTTCGATCGTTCACAGGACGAGGAAGTGGTGGAGGTCAACCAACTCAAGGACCCGGTCATCCTCAAGCGGAATCCCGACCTGAAGAACCACTGGCAACCCCTTGATGAGCCCTCCCCGGCACCGGTCCGGGACTAAAGGCTAGGGCTGTCCTTTCAGCATCTGCTCCAGGTTACGCCGGGCCTCGTCGAAGGCGGGATTGAGGCGAAGGGCTTCCCGGCAATGCGGAATCGCAAGGTCCAACCTGTTCTGCCGCGCATAAACCACCGCGATCGCGTGCTGGGCATCGGCACGTGCCGGATTGATTACCAGGAGACGGGCGAACAGGTCTTCGGCGGTCTTCAGGTCACCGGCCCGGGCATATAGATGCCCCAGGGAGTAATACGGGGGCTCATAGCCGGGATCGGCCGCGATCGCACGCTCGAAATAGTTGACGGCCTCCGGAATGCGCTGGGTACGCGAGAGGATGAACCCAAGATTGAAAAAGGACGGTGCATGGCTCGATCCCTTTTCAATCACCTGCAAATACGTTTCGACAGCTCGATTGGTCTGGCCCAGGGACGCATAGGAAGTCGCCAGGTTATGCCAGGCCTCAAGATCCGGGCCATGCGCCCTTAGCACCGCTTCCAGGTGTGGAAGCGCCTTCTCGTGCTGGTTCAAGGCCTGATACAGGGTGCCTATATTGTTGAGCGTAACCACGCTATCCGGATCGAGCTCCAGGGCTTTCAGGTAATACGGTTCCGCCGCCGACAGTTCGTCTTTTTCACGCAACAGGTCACCCATGCTCAGGTACGGTTGGGACAGCGTTGGGTCGCTCTTCATCCACTGCTCCAGGTAGGTCTCGTAATCCTGGAAATAGCGATCCCGGGCAAGACTGATGCCCGAGAGCAGTAGAATAGACAGGCTGGTAAAAACGAGGGCCGGGCGACTGATCTCCTTCAGCGAGATAAACGCACATGCGGGAACAGCCAACCAGGCCAGCCAGGTATACCGTTCGGCAAAATGAGCTTCCTGGAGCAGGATATTTGCCGTCGGGGCCACGACAGCAGCGGCGAACAAGACAAAAAAGAGCATCTGGCGCCATGCATCGCGGGTACGAAAGAATAACTTGACCGTCACTGCGATCAAGACAAGCGCCACGAACGCGTGCGGCCACGAAGGCCAAACAAAGGCGCGGGGTTCGTAGCGCAACGCGAGAAAGGGCGCAAACCAGGTCTGCAGCATGTAACCCACGGTCAGCACCGGACCAAGCGGTTGATCCAGCAACGCAAGTTCCAATGAAGCATGCGGTGTGTCGGCGAAAATTCGATGCCGAATAAGGGCGTACAGGAGGAGCAAGGCCACCACGGGACCGTATCGCTGCCAGGCCGGCGCCTTCACGCGCGTAAGTCTCAATACGTCCGCAGCGATAAACAATGCCGGAATCACCACGGACTGTTCCTTCGAGAACAAACCCAGGGCCAATCCGGTCAGCGCGAGGGCGTAACCGGAGCGCCCACCTCGAATCCACCCGTATACCGCAAGGAGGATACAGGCCCCGGGCAAAAGGGTTTCGCGACCGGAACAAATCGGGTACACGCAGGAAGAGGCCACCGGATGGACGGCGAACAAGGCCGCCGTCAAGAAGGCCATCAAGGGTTTCAACCCGAAGACCGGCAGGCGAAGGAGTGCATAAACCAGTAGACTTGCCACCATCATCAGGCCGATATTGAAGACGTGAAACATCGGCGCAGCATTGCCATGCCAGGTCTTCTGCAGGGCCATGGATAAACCCGCGACCGGTCGGTAGTACGGCAGGTTGTGCCAATGCGGTTTCGTGAATACGTCGAAGGCCGCAAAGAAGGATTCCGAAGGCGGCCGATGGGTAATCAGGGGAATGTCATCGTATATAAACGCGTTGTCCAGGGACAGCGCGTAGACCCCTGCGACCAGGAGCAGGAGAGCAGCGGGGTATTTGAAGCGAGAAGCCAATAGGACGATTCAAGGTTCAATGTCTACACGGGCAGCACCTAAGCGCAGTCCAGGTGCTATTTCGGCAATACCCAGATATTTCGCAGGCGAACCGGATTGCCATGATTCTGGATATACACAAAACCGGGCTCCGGGCCTTCCTTCTTGGGCGAGGCCGTCGTGCTCTTGGGGACCTCGACGTCCTGGTGGATCGCCACCCCGTTCAGCTTCACCGTCATGCGGGCATGGGCAATCTTTTTGCCGCCTTCAAATTTCGCGGCGGTGAAATCAATATCATAGGTCTGCCAGGTCAGGGGCGGAAAGCACATGTTCTCGTCGGAACCCTTCACGCTGTAGATGCCCCCGCATTCGTTGTGCATCCCCGCAAGCCCAAAGCTATCGAGGATCTGGGTCTCGTAGCGGCCCTGCATGTAGAGGCCGCTGTTGCCCCGACCCTGGCCACGCGCCTTTGGCTTGTACGGCGTACGGAACTCGAGATGAATCGTGTGACTGCCGAATTCCTGTTTACTCTTCACGCCCTGCTCCAGAAAACCATCCTCGGTAATCTTAGCACCATGGAAATGCTCGGCCGTGCTTCCATCGAACAGGACGACCGCGCCTTTCGGAGGCTTCATGCCCATGGTGGGACTCACGCGCTTGATCTTCTTCAAGCTGCCGACGCGTTTACCATCGATCTCGATGGTGATCGATCCGGCCCTCAGCGTGCCCTTCCGGCCTTCCTTTCCCGCGAAGACGACCGCGCCGTCTTTCAGCGCACCGTCCGTCCGCTCGCGCTCGCCCTTGTCCCACCCGTCACCGGGCAAGCCCCCGACATATCCAACCGCCTGGAATTTCCCGTCGCCCAGGGCGATGACCTGCACGCCGAGCTTCTTGCCGCTTTCGGCCGTACCGGAATACTCCCCCTGGATGGCATAATCGGCATCGACCCGCTCGGGGTCGGCTTCCTTTACCTTCTCGGCGAAGAG
>JAPYUI010000461.1 GCA_029936175.1 Kiritimatiellia bacterium | reverse complement strand
CTTCCAGCACCGGGCGAAAACTGATCCCGTCGATGCTCGGGCGAATCGGGATCCCCGCCAGGTCACACAGGGTCGGCAGCACATCAGCGAGATAAATCATCGCGTCGCTTTCCGCGTCCGCTGCTATCCCGGGCCCCTTGACGAAGAACGGGACCTTCCAGGTATGCTCGTACAGGTTCTGCTTGCCCTGCAGTCCATGGCGCCCGACCGCCATGCCGTGGTCACTGGCGAAGATGATGTAGGTGTTATCCGTGACCCCCATGTCATCCAGTTTCTGCAGCACCCGCCCGACCTGGATGTCGATATTCTCGATGCAGGCAAAGTATTTGCCCCGCTCATTGCGCACGGCCGCTTCCGTCCGGTTGGTACCGATACCCTCGACCCGTTCCTCATCCCGCAGGTTCTGGTGCCCGTGAAAAAACGGGTGTTCCGGCAGGTAGTTGATGGGCAAGAGCGGTGACGCGGGATCCGGAACCGCGGGGGGACCGGGCTGCACCGCGCCGTACTTGGCCAGGAGGGCCGGTTTTCCCCGGCGCGGATCGTGCGGGTGGGAGAAACCGAAATAGATCATGAACGCGTCCGTATCACCGGTATCGACGCGCGTCTGCAGGTAGTCCAGCACGCGATCGGCGTGCCAGGCGCTGCCCCCCGTGTCATTTCCTGCCCGCTTGGTGCTGTCATTGACCACGCTGAACCGCGCATTGGCATCCGCATAACTGTTGCCGTTCTTGCAGGTCCGCATGGTGTCGTAACCCGCGTCATTAAAAATCTGGGCCAGGCAATGATCCGCCATGTCCGCGGGTACCGGCCCACCCCCGGAAGGCCGACCGGGAATGCGCCAGACGGTTCGACCGGTCATGATCATGGTGCGCGAGGGCCGGCAAACCGCACCCGACCAGGATCCCATGTGATGGGCCTGGTGAAACAGCATGCCTTCCCGGGCAAGCTGGTTGAGCACCGGGGTTTCACAGGCGGTATCGGGATTGTATACCGCGAGCGTATCCGCATCCTGGTCGTCGGTGATAATAAAGACGAAATTGGGCGATGGCACGTGAACCAGCGGCACGCCCGCTGCTTCATTCGAGTCGCTCGACTCGAGCCCGCTGATACTGACCGCGCGGATGACGTAATAGTAGCTGGTCCCGGCGCCCAGGCCGGGGTCGGTATACATGCTTTCGGTTGTCGTCGCGATGGCCGCGTGTCCCGTACCCGGCGTTGTGGAGCGCTTGACAATGTAGTGTGAAAAGGTCGCCTGCGTGTTGTCATCCCAGTCCAGGAACAGTTCCT
>JAPYUI010000025.1:12066-34373 GCA_029936175.1 Kiritimatiellia bacterium | reverse complement strand
TAAGGCAACATAATCGGCATCGCCGGTCGGGACAAGACTCAACCTTGACTTTGTAAGGGGTTTTGCGCAACATCACCCACGATTCGGAGCATAGAAACAACCACACACCGCGCGAGATTCTCATGTTAAGAACAAAGCACATTACCCTGGTGGTCCTCAGCCTTGTACTCAGCGCATCCCTTTACGCGCAGGACAATGCCGAAACCAACGCGATAGCGGAAGTAAGTACCAATGCCACCCCGGCAGCAGCACCCGCAGCAAAGGCCGCACCCGTCGAGGAAAAGTCGGGCCTGGCAAAGTTCAACGACATCTATGGGAGCTTTCTTTTCTTCGATGTCGCCGCGGGGAAGATAAAGATCGATGCCGTGGATCGTAAGGGCAAAGCCATCCTGGACCCTGAGACCGGGAAGCAGAAGGTCAACACCATCGCCCTCCCCTTTCTTGTGCTTATCCTGTTTTTCGGCGCACTGTTTTTCACGATCTGGTACAAGTTTATCAACATCCGCGGATTCCGGCATTCGATTGATGTGATCCGTGGGCGTTACGACGATCCGAACGACCCGGGGGAGATCTCCCACTTCAGGGCCCTGGCCTCCGCGCTCTCAGCAACGGTCGGCCTCGGCAATATCGCTGGCGTGGCCATCGCGATTTCCCTGGGTGGGCCCGGAGCCGTGTTCTGGATGATGCTCGTTGCCCTGCTCGGCATGTCCGCCAAGTTCAGCAGCTGCACCCTGGCCCAGATGTATCGCAAGGTGAATGCCGATGGATCCATTTCCGGCGGCCCGATGTACTACCTCGACATGGGCTTAAAAGAAATGGGGCCGGGCATGGGCATCATCGGGAAGATACTGGCCATCATGTTTGCCTTCATGGTCATGGGCGGCGCAATTGGCGGTGGCAACATGTTCCAGTCCAACCAGACGGCGGAACAGATTCGCAACGCCTTCGGGGTCGCCGAGGCGAACGCGGCATTTGTCAATCACGGGATCGGCATCGTCATGGCCATCCTGGTCGGCGTGGTCATCCTTGGCGGCATCAAACGTATCGGTTCGGCAACCTCGAAGATCGTACCGATCATGTGCGGCATTTACGTGTTGGCTTGCATGGTCATTATCATCACCAACATCACGATGATCCCCGCCTCGATCAAACTGATTTTTTCAATGGCCTTCAGCGCAAATGCCGCATATGGCGGCTTTGTTGGCGTACTGGTATGGGGCGTTAAACGTGCGGCCTTCTCGAACGAAGCGGGTCTGGGAAGCGCCGCCATCGCACACGCGGCCGCAAAAACAAAAGAACCGGTTCGAGAAGGCATGGTTGCCATGATCGGTCCTTTCATCGACACGATCATCGTATGCTTTATGACCGCCATGGTTGTAATCGTCACGGGTGCATGGGCGGATCCCGCGCTGGAAGGCGCAACCGGCGTGACCCTCACCTCGAACGCATTCGCATCCGTCCTGCCCTGGTTCCCCTTTATCCTGACCGCATGTATCGCCCTTTTCGCGTACTCGACCATGATTTCATGGTGCTACTATGGCGAACGGGGTTGGATTTACCTCCTGGATCACTTTAACGGCGCCGGTTTGAAAACGGTGGTCGTTTTCCGGCTGATTTTTATCATCGCGATCTGGTACGGCGCGGTTAAGTCCCTTTCCGACGTCCTTACCTTCTCCGACTTGATGATCCTGAGCATGGCCTTCCCAAATATCATCGGCAGCGTCATTCTCGCGCCCAAGGTACTCGTCCTGATGCAGGACTACTGGGGCCGCTACCAGGCGGGTGAACTGAAACGCTACAAGTAAAACGCCGGCTTTTACAAACGTTTTACACATTCGGACGGTCACGGAGATTGTCGAA
Source organism: Kiritimatiellia bacterium (assembly GCA_029936175.1). GTDB lineage: Bacteria > Verrucomicrobiota > Kiritimatiellia > SS1-B-03-39 > UBA6053 > JAPYUI01. Next base: position 32,513 of record JAPYUI010000025.1, on the reverse strand, counting down.
AGAGCGACACCCGCGTATCGTTATAGCATGCATCGACTGTTCATTGCCCTCTGCCTCGTGTCTTCCTGCCTCGCCGCGCACAAGAGTATCGTGCTGGAGGACATTCCCCATATCGAACAGAAGCCGGACTTCTGCGGCGAGGCCTGTACCGCGATGGTGCTGAATCACCTGGGGAAGACACATACCCAGGAGGACGTCTACGATGCATCCGGACTCGACCCCCTGCAGGGACGCGGTTGCTATACCCGGGAGTTGAAAAGCGCCCTGGTTGAGCTCGGATTCGAGCCCGGAAAAACCTGGTTCAAGGTTCCCGTGGCGAAAGCCCAGGCGGAGATGAACAAACAATTCGCCGCCGTGCACCAGGGACTGCTCAGGGGCACGCCCTCCATTCTCTGCATGCACTACGACGATCGGGCACCGAGCACCGAGCACTTCCGCCTGGTCGTCGGTTACGATGCAAAAACGGATGAAGTCATCTACCACGAGCCGGCGATACCGGATGGGGCCTATCAACGCATGAAGCGCAGCATGCTGTACAAGATCTGGCCGTTGAAGTACGACCGGGCAAACTGGACGGTGATCCGGATGACGCTCAAGCCGGGACGACTGAAGGACCCGTCGCCCGGCAGGCGTTTCTCCGACGCCGATTATGCCCAGCATATCCGGGCCTTGAAAAAGCGCCTGCCAGGCGACGACTTTCACATCCTGCTCCAGCGCCCTTTCGTGGTGATCGGCGACGAAAAGCCCGAGACTGTAAAGGCCCGTGCGGACAAAACCGTCCAGTGGGCCACGGAACACCTCAAGAAACAGTATTTTGAAAAGGACCCCGAACACATTCTCGACATCTGGCTATTCAAGGACGCGAAGACCTACAACACCTACAACCGGAAAATGTTCGGGGGCTCCCCGACCACGCCTTTCGGTTATTACTCGCGGCGGTACCGGGCCCTGGTAATGAATATCGGCACCGGGGGCGGCACCCTGGTACACGAATTGGTCCACCCCTTCATGGAATCCAACTTTCCGGGCTACGCCGACTGGTTCAACGAGGGCCTGGCCTCGCTATACGAGCAGTGCGGTGAGCGGAACAAGCAGATCGTCGGCTTTACCAACTGGCGGCTGGCAGGCCTTCAGCAGGCCATCAGGGACGGAAAGGTGCCCAGCTTTAAAACCCTCTGCCACATGACGACGGATGAATTTTATCACCGGGATCGCGGGACCAATTACAGCCAGGCCCGCTACCTCTGCTATTACCTGCAGGAGAAGGGCCTGCTGCAAAAGTACTACCATACCTATCGTGCGCACGCGAAAGAGGACCCGGGAGGCTACGAAACCCTGAAGCAGGTACTCGGGCAGAAAGACATGAAGACCTTTCAGAAAAACTGGGAAACCTACGTGGCCGGGCTCAGGTTCCGGTAGACCCTCCACCGGGTCCGTCCGGCATGATATCCGCTTAGCGGTTGGCAGCGCGCACGATTTCCACGCGGGTAAATTCCAGGTTGAACCGGCTCCCGGAAACCGGGTCATAGCCATCCGACGCCTCAAGCCAGAGTCCCGGGCGAAAGGTCATGACAAAAGCCCCGGCATCGGCCACGGGGGATTCAAAGATAATCGTGGTACCCACGCTCTCCGATGGCTTGAGCACCCTTGTGACGGCATTCGCCGAGGCCTTGTTTCTTGAACGAGCGGAATACGCAAGCCTCTTTAGTCGATTCCCAAGGTCATCGACCAGGTCGCTATCATCCCACAGGTGCTCCAGGTAGACATCCTTGTCCCTCATGGTATTCTGCAGGGTGACCGCAACCACAAGGCAATGCTTTGCTCCCGCCAATTTTTCAGGATCGATTCCCTCGGACGCGGCGGAGGCGAAACGTGCTTCAATCGCGAGCAGACGGATGCCATTCACGTTTTTCGGTTTGCCCAGCCGGATGTTCTCCATGACCAGGCCCTGCGAAGCCGGGGCGGACCTTTGGAAAGTCTCCCCCACCGTAACCCTGCTCAACCCGATCAACAGGGCGCCCGCCACGGCACAGAGTACCACGCTGCTCAGCCGATAGCACCATTGGGGCAATACCGTGGTCCCCAGGTTGATACTGCTTTTCGCCTTCACCTCGTCGGAGAAACTGGTTTCAAAATCCGTCAAGGCGGCGGAGGCGGCAGCGAACAGCGTGTAATCCGCCAGCTTCGCGGTCAATTCTTCCCGCTCATGTTCTTCATCCTCCACGCGGTTCCGTAACTTGGCATTTTCGCCGGAGAGGATGCCAGCCTTCTGCTCCGCATCCTGGCAGGCCAACTGTAAATCGTCTATCCGGAGCTTCAGGTCGCCGACAGCCTGGAGGATCTTTTTATCGGGCGAGCCGACCGCAGGCTTTCCAGGCCCCTCCCGGTCAGGGGTCGGATCCTCTTCATCCATGTCCTCCAGCAACGATCCCAGCAGCACGAGAACGGATTCGGTATTTTCGGGTGAGACACCTCCTGAGCCACCCGCCCCGATACCCGTAGCACCCTCCCCCGGTGAAGCCGAAGATGTAGACTCGGCAAGCCCCGCACCGGAATCCGCAGGGTCCCCTTCAACCCGGACCCGGGACTCCGGAGCCTCAATCTCGTTAATGCAGGCGGGATCTTCAACCCGTTCGGCATCCTCGGGGATCTCCATCTTGTGCAGGCAATAGGGACAAGGGACTTCCAGCCCGACGCCTTCCTCATCCACGATGAGCGCCTCATTGCAAAACATGCAGTTGAACACCACATCAGCCATGATGCCTGCCCGTTTCCCTCTTCATGTACACGTCGATCATCTCTTAAATGGCACCGCAACGCTTGTAATACTGGATAATATCCGCAATTTCCTCATCGAAGGTCCGCGCGGGCTTAAATCCCAGTTCTTCACGCGCCTTGCGACTGTCAAAATGACGATCCTTGGTGAAAAAATCAACCCGCCGTCGAAAAATAGGCGGTTCGATCTTCAAGGGCTTGCATACCCACTCGCACAGTGAACCCAGGGCCTGCATGGGCATGACCGGCAAATGAAGCCAAGGGGGGGACACGCCAAGGTTGCGAGCGATCAAGTCCACCATCTCCTTCAAGGGTAGTGCACGTTCGCCGGAAATAATATAGATGCTCCCCGTCCGTTCATGCGCCGCCTGCATGGCCAGGTAAAAAGCCTCGACGAGATCGCGCACATCGATCCAGTGCACCAAGGCCATGCCCTTGCCCACGTAAAAAAATCTTTTCTTTGCGATCATACGAAACAATTTCAAGGTGCGCGTATCACCGGGTCCATAAATCATGGCTGGTCGGATCACTACACCGTCGATCTTCCCGTCCCTGAAATAGCGCAGGGCGAGCTGCTCCCCCTCCATCTTCGTCCGCTGGTAAATGTCCCCCGGATTATACGGGGTATCTTCATCCGCCGGTGGGTGGGCAACGTGGCCCAGCACGCCGACGGTAGAGCAATGAATAAAGCGGCTGACACCCGCTTCGATACTCGCATCCAGCATCCGGCGTGTGCCTTCCAGGTTCACTTCAGTAAACATGGAATCCGGATGACCCGCCTCACGAAACAAAGCGGCGATATGATATACCCCGGACACGCCCTTCACCACGGAACGCAGGCTGTCCATAACCCTCAGGTCCGCTTCGACATACTCAACGCCTTCCACGCGTTCCTGCACCCGCGAAAGATCTCGCACCATGGCCCTGACCCGAACGCCGTGCGCGACCAGACAGCGCACCATACGACAGCCCACGAAGCCCCCGGCACCGGTCACCAGGTAAATTTCATCGTTCATATGCGTATCCAAGTAGACCGGAATCAGGCGATAGCAAGCAACACCGTCGCGTGAGTAGCATTTTCCCAGCCAAAAACACTAAAATTCATAGACTATAGATAAGGGGAGCGGGTTACACAACCCTACTGGCGCGCTGACGCGGAGCGGTGGAACCCGCAGCATCACAACCGGGAAAGGCGTGTAGAAACAGGTCATTCATCGACCGGGGTTGCCGACCCTGGGCGGGAACACATCCCCGTTTAAGGTCTGGGTACAGGTACATGCCAGGGAAGGGCAGCGAAGGTCCGGCGGAGCGCCGGGAATAACACCCCTTACTTCTTCAAGGGCAACAGGGGTAAGTTCTCCTCAAAGAGATCCTGTACCGACTGGGTCAACTGGCGTTGCTTCGATAAAATGTTTTTTCCGTTATCGCCCTCGTTGAACACACTGCCTACCGCGACGCAGCTCAGGATAAAAATGGCCAGGGAACTCCCCCAGCAAATGGCGGATCCGATATACGTTCCACACCAGGTGCTGCGGATCAATGGGATCACCAACAGCAAACTGGCCAGGGTAAAGATTGCCAGGGTAAAATGGTCATGCCCGACCTGGGAGAAGATCGCGGCCTGCTTAAAATACAGATGACCCAGGGCCGCCAGGATGATCAATAGACTGCCACTTACGATGGTGATCATGAACGCGGAACTGAAACTGGGAAAGGACATGCGGAAGAGGTGCGCGGTCAAGACGAGCATCGCCGCGCAGGCAAAAACCCCTATGATCAATCGAATCCAAAATTCATCCGGCGTCGCGGGCTGAAGCGTCACGAAGTAGACGAATTTTTTAACCTGTAATATGAATGCTTCCATCATTCTTTCTTTAGTATACCCGCGTGATTACGGATCCGTAAACGCCTTCACTACTTAATCAGCTCCCGCACTTTTGCGTTTCGTTCCTGCTGATCATTACCCAGTTTCTCGCTGGCTTCAATAAAGCCAAAGACGCCATTAACCATTATGACCATCAGGACGAAACTCACTGTGGCAAGCAACCAGCTGCCAATCAAATTCATATATCCACAACGCAATACTGCGTTGAGAACAGGGACCACGACAAGACTTGATGCAAGAAACATGCCCAAAACCAGGAGACCGGTGGGTCCCAGCGAGCCCTCCAGGCAAATCTGGACCGCTGCGCCACCGGCAATGGCCAGGGCCATGCCAACGATGGAGGGAAGGATGGCCGCCTTGAAGGACATCCCACGCGAGCCCATGCTATCCACCGATTTGTGCAACACGAAGATGAATAGAATCCCGGATGCAACCAGCGTGCACCCGTATTCAAAAGACCTTGAAGGATCCCCCAGCAGATGACGCAACGCGCTCTGGAAAGCTTCCGTATATTGCTCGATCATGGCTCTCGCTCCTCAATCTTCCCCTGGCAAGAAGCAGTCATAACATAATCGATCGTCGCATACTTGCAAATCACAAGGGTACTTTCACGCTACCTTGCGATTGACAAAAATGAACGCATCCCTATCTTCCGGATTCTTAATGTTGAGAAATATATGATTACTGCTGCCGATATCTGCATGCGCTTCGGCGAAAAAATCCTCTTCGAAGGGGTGTCCGTAAAGTTCCGTCCGGGAAATCGGTACGGTTTGATCGGTGCCAACGGAGCGGGAAAATCAACCTTTATGAGGATTATGACCGGGGAACTCGAAGCCTCTTTTGGTGAAGTGGCCGTCGACCGGGACTGTACCACCGGCTACCTCAAGCAGGACCATTACGGGCAGGAAGAAGACGCCATCATCCACGTGGTCTGCATGGGAAATGAAGCCCTGTGGAAACTGAACACCGAACGCGAAGAACTGTATGCCAAACCCGACCTCACGGCAGAAGAAATGGATCGCTGTGGCGAGGTGGAAGAACGCTTCGGCGAAGCGGGCGGTTACACCATGGAAAGCGATGCCGCCAAGCTGCTGGTCGGGCTCGGCATCGCTGAGAATGTGCATGAGCAAGCCCTGAGCAGCCTGGCCGGTGGATGGAAACTTCGGGTGTTCCTTGCCCAGGTCCTGTTCGGCATGCCGGACATCCTGCTCCTCGACGAGCCGACCAACCACCTTGACATGACCAGCATCGACTGGCTGGTCACTTTTCTTAAGCAGTACAACGGTATCGTGATTGTGATTTCCCACAACCGCTATTTCCTGAATTCAGTCTGCACCCATACCGCCGACCTCGACCGGGAAGAACTGCGGGTCTTTACCGGAAACTACGACGAGTTCATGATCACGAATGAAATGTTGCTTGAGAAAATGCGCCGGGAGAATGCGACGAAAGAAAAGCGGGCCGCGGATCTGAAAGATTTTATCAATCGCTTCAGCGCAAACGCGAGCAAGGCGCGCCAGGCGACCTCCCGCCAGAAGGAGTTGCAGAAGCTTCAACTGGAACAGATGAAGCCGAGCACCCGCGTCTCACCCTTCATTCGATTCACGCCACTTGAGCGACTGGGGGACAAGGTCATCGAGGTAACGAATATCTCCAAGGCCTATGATGAAACATTATTCGAAGATTTTTCCTGCACCATCCACAGTGACGAGAAGATAGCGATCGTCGGGACCAATGGGGTGGGGAAAACCACCCTGCTGAAAATCCTGTCCAAGCAACTGGCTCCAGATACGGGGAAGGTTATCCACGGCGAAACGGTACAGTTTGGGCATTTCCCGCAGGACCCTGCAGAGAGCCTTGATATGGATGCCAAGGCGATGGATTGGCTCTCGGGATTTCTCCCCGAAGAAGCCATGGGGGAAAGCGAACTTCGTGCTGCGATGGGTAAGTTGCTCTTTCGAGGTGATGCGGTATACAAGCAGAACAAGGTGCTCAGCGGCGGCGAAAAGGCCCGGATGATCATCGCCAGCCTGACGCTGCAGGGCCCGAACCTCCTGGCGCTCGACGAGCCGACCAATCACCTCGACCTCGAATCGATCGAGGCCTTGAACTACGCCCTGAGCCTGGTCAAGGAGACCGTGCTCTTCGTCAGCCACGACCGCGAATTCATCAACAGTCTCGCCACCCGGATCCTCGCGATCGAGCAGGGAAAGATTATAGATTATCCCGGGACGTTGGCGGAATACGAGGCCTGGAAGGCGCAGAGGGCGTAGACCGGAGGCGCCCCTTGCTCCGGTGCCGCCCATAGGCTACCCTCCCCCATGCCATCCCCCAGCCAACAGGCGGAACTCAGCCTTCTCTTTGAAGGGCCTGAAGATGAAATCAATGTCTTCATTCACGGGTACGGCGCGGTAAGCAACCCGGAACAATTGGAACGCCTGTCCTACCACATCCTGTCCGCTCGCCCGAGAGGCAAGGTCTATCTCCTGTATTGGAAAAGCGGAAACTGGCGGAAGCCCTTCGCCGCCCCCCTGGTGACCGCCAGCCTGCGCGTGTTTCGGATCAGCAAGATGTTTCACCCTGCGGCACTCGCGGCGGACCTCGCGGTGATCCTCGGCGTACAGAGCTACGAATTCAAGCGCAACGAAAGGCGCTCGGAGGAACTGGGGCGAGCGCTGCCCGAACTGCTGGCCGGGATTCCCGGCGCGGACAAGCTGAAGCTGAACCTGATTGGCCATTCGCTCGGAGGGCGGGTCATCCAGTACGCGCTGGAGCACCACGACTGGACGGAATTCCGGATCGAGAATTGCCTGCTCATGGCCAGTGCCGGGGACCGGGATGACTACGCATGGATGACACAGGTCAACAAGCTGGGGGGCAAGCTCTACAATGCCTATTCCAGGAACGACTACATCCTGAAGATCTCCCCGGACCTGCGTAGTCGGGCGGGGCGGCATCCGATCCCGGTCGCGCACGAGAACATCATCAACCATGACTTCTCACCGTTCAAGCACACGGACTACTGGCCAAACCTGGCGAGGGTCCTCGACACGATCTGGGTGCAGTATACGCCGAGTACTATCCTCGTGATTGAGTAGCGCGGATACGGGAACGGATTAAAGCCAGGGAAGGGCAGAGCCCTACATTCCCAGGAAAGGCCGGGCTTGGACGGCATCTATTACCTCGTTCTCCCCCAGGAACCTCCCTCAGGAAACTTCCCTCGCGTCGCTCCACAGGGTTTCGAGGTCGTAAAACCTGCGCATCTCGTCCGTCATGACATGCACGACCACATCGACGTAGTCGAGGATCACCCAACCGCTCTCGGCCGACCCGGCCTTGCGGTAAACCGGTATCGCATCGCGCTTTAGATTGAGCTCCGTATTCTCGATCAGGGCCTTCAGGTGGGGCGTGCTGTTAGCGGTGACGATGATGAAAAAATCCGTAATCGTCGACAAGCCGCCGAGATCGAGGACCTTCAGGTCCTCCCCCTTCCGGTCTTCGATCTCTTCCCTCACCCTGGCCAGGATGGCTTCCGTTCCTTTCCGGTTCACGGGTTCCCGGGAGCTTGTTGATAAAGTTGACATTCCTCTATATACGCCGCGACCGCAGGCGACACAAGATCCTTGAGCGCCTTTCCTGCGGCAGCCGCCTCCCGGATCGCCGCGGAGGAGATGTCCACCGGGTGTGCGGTACAGAGATCCGCCAGCAGGCGTTCCGGCCAGGGCGGATCGAGCGATAGATCGGCCGGGCGCAGCTCAAAGCCGGGACGGGCGAGCACGATAAAGGTGCAGGCCTCCAGCAAGGCATAGGGCCGCCGCCAGCAATGCAGGTCGACCAGGCTGTCCGCACCGAGGATAAAAAACAGTTCCCGTGCGGGATCTTCTGCTTTCAGCGCCTCGACCGTGTCGATGGAGTAACTTACTTCACCCCGCTCCAACTCGATTTCGCTGAGGGCAAAACCCGGTTCATCCGCCAGGGCCAGGCGGAGCATGTTCAACCGGTGATCCGCCTTCACGGGAGGGGCATCTAGCTTGAAGGGCGAGACGGCATTCGGAACGAAAAGGATCTTATCCAAACGGGCGAAAGCCTTTGCGTCACGGGCGATACCCAGGTGTCCCAGGTGTACGGGATTGAATGAGCCGCCAAATATTCCTATACGTTTCTTCATGAAATGCCTGCAAAAAGACCTATACGAGTAATCCCCTACGGGCAAGTATTCGCTTGCGCTCGCTACCCTGATTCCTTATGTTGTGCGCCAATTTTCCTGCAGCACCAATACCTCCCAGGAGCAAACATATGTCTGAAATTGAGAATATTTATGCCCGCGAAGTCATCGATTCCCGCGGTAACCCGACGGTTGAAGTCGAGGTGGATCTCGCCTCCGGCGTGCACGGTTCCGCCATGGTGCCCTCCGGGGCCTCAACCGGCGAGCACGAGGCGCTCGAAATGCGCGATGGCGACAAAAGCCGTTACCTCGGCAAGGGCGTTCTCCAGGCCGTGGACAATGTGAACGGCCCGATCAGCGAGGCCCTGCTCGGTTCGGAGGCCCTCGACCAGGTCGAAATTGACCAGGTCATGCTCGATCTCGACGGCACCGATACAAAAAAGAACCTTGGCGCGAATGCCATCCTCGGCGTATCCCTGGCCACGGCCCACGCAGCGGCTGGTGAACTGGGACTCCCCCTCTTCCGCTATATCGGTGGGGTGAATGCCAAGGTCCTGCCAATTCCAATGATGAATATCCTCAACGGTGGCTCGCATTCCGATGCGCCGATCGACATCCAGGAATTCATGATCATGCCCATCGGTGCCCCGACCTTTCGCGAAGCCGTTCGGACTGGCGCGGAAGTCTTCCACAACCTGAAAGCTGTCTTGAAAGGCAAGGGCTTGAGCACGGCGGTCGGTGACGAGGGAGGCTTCGCTCCCGGCCTCGAGAGCAACGAGCACGCGCTCCAGGTCATTGGTGAAGCGGTTGACAAAGCCGGCTACAAGCTGGGCGAGGATATCGCGATCGCCATGGACGCCGCGGCGAGCGAGTTCTACGACAAGGAAAAAGGGACCTATGTCTTCAGCAAGTCCGACGGAAGCGAGCGCAACTCGGGGGAGATGGTTGACTTCTGGGCCGACCTCTGCGAGCGCTACCCCATCATCAGCATTGAAGACGGCCTGGACGAGAACGACTGGGACGGCTGGGCTGCATTGACCCGGAAACTGGGCGACAGGATCCAGCTCGTGGGCGATGACCTCTTCGTGACCAACACCAAGTTCCTGAAGAAGGGGCTTGAACTGAACGTGGCCAACTCGATCCTGGTGAAGGTCAACCAGATCGGCACCCTGAGCGAAACCCTCGACGCGATCGAGTTGGCGAAGCGGAACCACTACACCTCCGTGATCAGCCACCGCTCCGGGGAAACCGAGGATCACACCATCGCGGATATCGCGGTGGCAACCAATGCGGGACAGATCAAGACCGGTTCGATGAGCCGGTCGGACCGGATCGCCAAGTACAACCAGTTGCTTCGGATTGAAGATATTCTCGGGGACAACGCCATCTACGGCCCCTCGAGCTTCAAGGATCGAATCTGAGACGGGTTAGCGGCGGATTGACCTGGCCAGGTAGCGGGCTGCCATTCCGCAGGTTTTTTCCTACTTGCGTAGCATGGAACGGAGTAAACACCGGCATATCCTGTTAACAAGCTGTTGACACTTTCCCTAAGTCTCCACTTTACATCAACTTGCAACATGGATAGAATGCGATCCGCTGGCATGAAGTATTGGGATAAAATTGTAACCATATCGTGGATCTCGCTGACGGTGTGCACCGTCAGTGCCGGCCTCCTGCTCATCTTCTTGCCCGAATTGCGGGAATACAAAGAAAACAACAAGACCATTTCCGCGCTGGAAGAAGGCATTACCAAGGAAGAAGCCAAATACCAGCAACTCCACAAGCAGCAGGAACGCTTCAAAAAAGACCCGGCCTACGTGGAACAGATCGGACACAAAATGGGCATGGTCTATCCCCACGAGACCATCTACAAGTTCGCCGACGAGTAGAAGGCATTCCCGGTTGCGAGGCCACGAGATGCTCGTCCATGCTGGATGCACCCGCTCCCCCGGGTGTCGCGCGCCCGACGGGGTTATTTCCCCGGTGTCACTTCAAGCATAGCCATCTTTGAGCCCAGCCAGGCACGCATGCGCGCGCGGTCTGCGTCGTCGGAATACGGCGACAGTGCCCTATGTTCGCGGGGATCGTTACGCAGGTCGAACAACTGGCCGTCACCGTACAGTTTCCAGTTGCGATCACGCACCCAGGACCGCCCCTCCCATTCCGTAAATATCCAGTCCCGTGATGGACCCGGATTTCCGAGCAGCGACCCGGCGAAACTCCGGCCATCCATCACCCGGTCCCTCGGGGAATCCCCCTTCCCCAACTCCGTCAGCGTGGGTAGAAAATCACTGAAGTCGACCAGGGTATCCGGTTCTCCCGGCGAGACCGTTCCCGGCCAGTTGGCGATCAAGGGTACGTGCGTCCCCGCGTCCGTGAGCTTGGCTTTTCCGCCCTTTATTTTTTCGCCGTTTCGGGTCGACGTCACATTCGTCGGTGATCCGTTATCCGCAGTGAACAGGATGAGGGTACGTTCCCGAAGTTTCAAGCGGTCGAGCGCATCCACGAGGCGCCCGACTTCCCGGTCCATGTGTTCAACCATTTCCTTGAAGCTCTCCTTCTTCCCGTTCGGACCCGGGGGCTCAGGCGACTTGGGAAAATGGGTCAGGCACATCGGGTAGTAGGCCAGGAAGGGCCCCTTTCGGTTGGACTCGATAAAGTCGATAAGGAACTCCGTGTACAGGTCGGGACCGTAGCGCTTGGCGACATCCTTCCGGATCGCCCCATCCTGCCAGATCAACGGGTTCCAGTAACGCGGACCCTCGTGCCAGCCCCAGACACAGTGTGTATCAAAACCGAAATGCTGGACGATGCCCGGGTCATCCACGATGCGACCCAGCTGCCATTTCCCGGCCAGGGCGGTGGCATAGCCTGCCCGCTTCAGGATCTGGCCAAAGCTGGTCTCATTCCGCGGAATAAATCCCCATTTGCGCGTCGTGCGAAAGGTGTATCGGCCGGTCAGCAGGGTCACGCGCGAGGGGCTGCACTTGGGGGTGGAATGACAGTGCAGGTATTTCTGGCCCGTCTCGGCCAGGGCATCCAGCCGGGGCGTCGCATAGGTGCTGCCCCCGTACGCACCCAGGCACTCCACGCCCAGGTCATCCGCCATGATCAACACGATATTGGGAACTTCACGAGCCCGGGAGAGGCCGGCCAGCAACAAAGCTACAAAAAACGTTTTCGCAATCATCGGCCTATCCTATAGACTCCGCTCACCCGCCTGAAGCATGAAGATCCTCAATTTTGGCTCACTCAACATCGACCACGTATACCGCGTGGAACGCTTCGGCCATCCCGGCGAAACCCTGCCCTGCGACCAGTACCTGCGCGGCCCGGGAGGCAAGGGGCTCAACCAGTCCATCGCCCTCGCCCATGCGGGCATGAGCGTCTCGCATGCTGGAGCCGTCGGGGCGGATGGGGAATGGCTTATCCATTATCTCCAGGACTGCCAGGTAGACACCGCGCAGATCTACCAGAGCCCGGAAGCCACCGGCCACGCGATTATCCAGGTTAGCGAGGCAGGAGAGAATAGTATCCTCATCCATGGAGGCGCCAACCGGGCCATACCCGCTACCCACGTCCGCCAGGTGATGGAGTCCTTTGGTGCGGAGGACGTCCTCTTGCTCCAGAATGAAATCAACGATGTGCCCCGTATCATGGATGCCGCCGCCGACCGGGGCATGAAAATCGTATTCAATCCCGCCCCCTTCACCCCGGCCGTGGTCGACGAATACCCACTCGAACGAATCGACCTTTTCCTGATCAACGAGATTGAAGGACGGCAGTTAACCGGCCGGGACGCCCCCGCGGACATCCTTGACACGATGTGCGAACGGTATGGAGAAGCCGCCACCGTATTGACGCTCGGCGGAAGCGGGGCGATGTACCGGGGTCCGCGCGGCAGGTGCGCGGTCGAAGCCGAACCCGTGGAGGTGCGGGACAGCACCGCGGCCGGGGATACCTTCACCGGGTATTTTCTCGCGGAGATTCTCCGGGACAGCACCCCGCTCAATGCCCTGATCCGGGCGAACAAGGCGGCCTCGATATGCGTGACGCGCCCCGGTGCCGCAGCGTCGATTCCACGGGCGAACGAGTTACCCGGGTAGCGGCCTTAAACGACCACCCCGTCCACCAGCGAAAGACGCACATCCGCGAGGCGATCTGCCTCCCGGCTGCTGTGGGTGATATGCAGCACGGTTACCGCTTCCTCGCGAATGGTCGAGCCGAGCAGCTCGATCATCTCCGCATTAATATCTTCATCCAGGTTACTCAGGGGTTCATCGAGACAGAGAACCTCCGGCCGCGGAACCAGTGCCCGGCCCAGGGCGACACGTTTCGCCTCGCCACCGCTCAGCCCTTCGGGCCTGCGATCGAGCAGGTGGCTGATCCCCAGGAGTCCGGCCATGTGATCGACCCGCTCCGCGATCTGCCTTTTCGGCGCATCCCGAACCACCAGTGAGAAGGCCAGTTGATCCCGCACCCGGTAGCCCGGGAACAGCGCGATATCCTGGGGTACATAGCCGATATTGCGCTCGGCCGGGCGCAGCTCGGTCACCTCGCGATCGCTCAAGTGAATCTGCCCGTGGCGGATCGGGCGCAGGCCGCAGATCGCCTCGATGATCGTCGTCTTCCCGCAGCCACTGCGTCCCATCAGGACCCCGTATTTTCCGTCCGCCACGGTAAACCCGATGTTCTCCAGGCGAAAATCGCCCTGCTCGATACAGAGATCCTGGACCTGGATCACAACTTGCCCCCTTCCATGCCCAGCATGCGCGCGGATACAAGCACCACGGCCGCCGCGAAGATCATGATCAGGGAAATGGCCAGCATGCCGGCCAAGTTCCCCGCCTGCAGTTCAAGGTATACCGAGGTGGGTAGCACCTCCGTTCGCATACGGCTCGAACCGGCAAACACGAGGATCGGCCCGAACTCGCCCATCGAGCGCGCCCAGGCCAGGGTGGCGGCGGCCAGGACCCCAAAGCGCGCCTGTGGCATAATCACCATCCAGAAGGCTTTCGACCGGTTGCAACCCAGGGTCAAGGCCACGTGCTCATACCGCTCAGGGATCTGGTCGAAACTCACCCGCATGGTGCGTACTGCGAATGCACAGGCCACGGTAAACTGCGCGAGGATCACCGCGGGTATTTCAAAGACAACGTACTCACTCAACCAGGCAAAGGGTGGATAGTTGAACAGGACCAGCAAGCTGATGCCGATAACCAGCGGCGGCAGCACGATCGGGACATCCAGGGCGGCATCCACCCAGCGCTTACCCCGAAACTCAAAGCGCGACATCAGGTAGCCGATGGGAATCGCCACCCACAGGGAAAGCAAGGTCGAAATCGTACAACTGCCCAGGCTGAGCACGATGGCATAACGGATATTCGGGTCCCGCAGGGTCGCCAGCAAGGTGCTCGTATCCGTGTAGGCAATGTCGGCGACGACCATGAGCACGATCAACAGGATGTACACCGAGCAGAGGATCACGACCCCCACCATGAACGGCTTGTCGGATTTCACGCGAAAACGGGAATCGTTCAAGGTGCGGCCTTCCAGGTGAAGCCGTTTGCCTCGAAACGGTCGCGGGATGAAAGGGAAAGAATCCGGTGCATGAGCCGCTTCGACAACTCTGGGTATCGGGTCTTCCGGGCCACGGCAAAATTCTGCACCGCGGTGGCCAGGGGATGCTCGATCGGGACCAGGTCAAAGGTGTCGAGCAGCCTCGTACAGTTTGCCTCGTACACCAGGGCGGCATCCAGTTTGCCGTGGCCCTCCATCTGCAGGATCAGTTCGTGGGCGGTCGGGGTCGTCACCGCGATGGAGCGCTGCTGCCTGATGACGTCCAATACCCCGGCATCCTGGAGCAGTCGATGACTCAGGTCGCCCAGGGTACTCACCCTCGGATCGGTGGTGCCGAGCGAAATGCCCGGTTTCGCCAGGTCCTCCAGCCCGTTCAAGCCCTTGGGATTCCCCTTGCGGACCAGCAGGACGACGCGGGTACTCGAAACATCGACCGGCATCTCGAAGAGCTCCTGGACTTTCTCCAGGTAGGAAGTATCACAAGTCATAAAGGCATCGGGAAAACCTTTCCTCATTTCCCCGGACGCGGTCGCACGGATCCCGGCGACCAATTTCCCGCAGCCCGCAAATTCCTCGAGAATCTCGCAGCCTTCCCGGCTTTCGAACTCGCGCAAGGTCGCCTCCACCGCGTTGCGATTCACCCCTCCGCAATACACCGTCAATTTCGGCACGACCGCCCAGGCATCACCCGGCGTGTCCGGAACCGTGAACAGGTGCTCCTCGAAGATCCTGCGCCCCTTCTCGGGCGCAGCCAGGTATCGAATAAAGCGCAGGGCGTCCGTGGCTTTCGCGCTCCCCGCCACCACGGATCCCACGATGGACGAGCGGGCCTTTTCAAACACGGGGAGCATCACCGTCTTCAGCTTGAACTGGCGCGCCGTGGTATCCCAGATAATGCCGGCATCCAGACCCTTGGTCAGCGCGACCGCATTGGCCACCTCGGTCACCCGGGTGAAGCTGACCTTCTTCTTTTTCGCCAGCGCCTCGTAGATCCCCCGCTTCTCGAGCACCTCTTTCATGAGCTTTCCTGCGCCGGCAACCGGTTCGCAAATCCCGTAGCTCAGCTTGCCCGCGAGCAGGTCGTCAATCGATGCGATCTCCGTCTCGACCTTGGGGTCGACGCCCAGGACCAATTGAAACTGGGCGAGCGGGACGACCTCGGCCGTCAAGCCGCTTTCGGCGGCGCGCTCGGCAAAGGAGATGTCCGCCGGAATGTAGATGTCCGCCCGCACCTTGCCGTTGTCGCGATCCAGCTTCAGCTTGCCCTCCAGGCCCCCGCTGGAGTCGTACTCGAGGCGGATTTGCACCCCGTGCTCCGCTTCGTACTGCTTCGCCGCCGCCTCGACCGGCAGTCGGATACCCGCCGCGCAATACACCAACAGGTCCCGCGCTTCCACCTTGGGTGTATGGAGGTTGATCTTGATAATGAAGCAGAGGGCCGCCATCGCCGCCAGGGAAAGGCCCATCACCCTGGGCCAGGAAAGGCCCTTGTGCCGGTACAGGTCCTTGGCCATTAAACCAGTCTTCCTTCCCGCAAGGCAAGCTGGCGTCCCGCCACCGCCTTGGCCCGGTCGTCATGCGTGACCATCACGACCGCACCGCCGTCTTGGGCAAAGCCCTGCATGTACGCCAGGATCAATTCCGCATTCTCCGGGTCGAGATTTCCCGTGGGCTCATCCGCGAGGAGGACAGCGGGCTCATTCAGCAAGGCCCGGGCCAGCGCCACCCGCTGTTGTTCACCGACGCTCAGGGCCGAGGGGACATGGTGGAGGCGATGATCCAGTTGAAAATGCGCCAGCAGCTCGCCCGCACGCTGCCCCGCAGCGGGCCGGGCCGCGGCAAGGGCGGGCACGCACACGTTATCGATCACGTTCAAGTACGGAATAAGGTGAAACTGCTGAAAGACAAAGCCGACGTGCCGGGCGCGGAACGACGCACGGTCATTCGCACTCATCGCGTAGGGATCCTCTCCGGAAACGCGCAGGCAACCCGCGTCCGGAGACAGCAAGGCCCCGGTGATCATCAGGAGCGTGGACTTCCCACAACCGCTCGGGCCGTGCAGGGCCACGAAGTCCCCCGCCTCCACCGAGAAATCGACCTCCCGGACGGCGTTCACCTCACCATCCGCACCCGCATAGGATTTACAGATTCCATGGGCTTCAATCACGCTCATCAGTCGTCGCCCTTGATCTTCAGGCAGGCCGCCTCGAGTTCCTTGACCACTTCCGGGTACTGCTTCGCGAGGTCCGCGGCTTCGCCGAGGTCGGTGCTCAGGTCATACAACTGGTACGGCCGCTGAAACTTCTTCCCTTTCGGTTGGGCACGTCCGCCGGAGCCATTGCCGAGGATCATTTTCCATTTCCCCGAGCGGATCGAGAACATGCCCCCGGCCGAATGATGAATGACCGGTTTGCGCTCCGGACCGGGACGGCCCTGGAGATGATGATAGAAACTGGCGCTGTCCGGCCCGGCCCCCTCGGCCACCCAGGCGCCGGTGATCTCCGCGCAGGTGCGGAACAGGTCCGGATGCGTGATGGTTGCATGGCAGGTACTTCCCGCCACAACCTTGCCCGGCCACCGGGCAAAGAACGGCACACGGTGACCCGCCTCGTAAATATCCGCCTTGGTCCCCCGGAGGACGCCGTTGGCGGTGTGGGTTTCCGGCCTGAAGGCCTGTACGCCGGGATCCTCCAGGTGCCCCGTCTCGCCCGGCTTCCGGTGCATGAAGGACCCGTTGTCGCTGGTGTACATGACCAGGGTCTTCTCCCTGATGCCGGCCCGGTCGATCGCGCCCAGCACCTGGCCGACGGTCCAGTCCACCTGCATGACGAAATCCCCGTAGGGGCCCGCAGGCGACTTGCCTCGAAAATCCGGGTGTGGCAGGACCGGCTTATGTGGTGCGGTGAGGGGGAAATAGAGGAAGAACGGCGCAGCGGTCCTCGCCTGCTCGCCGATGTATTTCACCGCATCTGCCGCGAGGTCGTGGAGCGCGTTTTCCATCACCAGGGCCTTGGAGCGCTCGCCCTTCCGCAGGTATGCGGGGAAACCCTGCGCGGTTTGCTCAACCCACTCGGGGTCGGTCACCGCACGATTGCGAATAAAGACGTAGGGGGGGAAATCCAGGGAGGCGGGAATACCGTACCAGTAGTCAAAGCCGTTATCGTTCGGCGTGCTGGTCAGGGGCCGGGTAAAATCGATTCGCTTGCCATTCTTCACCCAGCCGAGCCCGAGATGCCACTTGCCGATACAGGCCGTGTGGTAACCGGCACCCTTCAGCAGGCCCGCCACCGTCTGCCGCCCGGGATCGATCAACGGGCCGCTGTACCCGTTCAGGACACCCCCTTTCATCCGTGTCCGCCAGGCATAACGACCGGTCACCACCCCGTAGCGGGTCGGCGTGCACACGGCCGAGTTCGAATGCGCGTCGGTAAAGGTCATGCCTTCCGCGGCGAGTCCGTTCAAATGCGGGGTGGGGATTTTCGATCGGGGGTTCAGGGCCTGGACATCACCGTAGCCCATGTCGTCGGCCATGATGAAAACAATGTTGGGCTTCTCCGCGAAGGCGGAAGCGAGCAGGAGGACCCCAAGGGTGATGGCACGTCGTTGCATAGGAATATTTACCGGGAAACGGGGTTCAATCTGACGAAGTAAACCTTTTCCGTCGAACGTAAAAGACGGGAAAAACGCCTCCGTCTAAAAGAATTTATCAATGATCGCCTTCCCCCCCAGTCCCGTAAGGATCAGGCCGGAGAGCAGGTTCAGAACGAGCAGCACGCGTCCCATGCGGAAGGGCTTGGGGAGGAAATGGAAATTCGTCCAAATCATCAGGAAACACCAGATTCCGCAGGTGAAAACCCCACCGATGATCGCTGGAATCGCGACGATGCTCCCCGGGTTGTCGTTGTTCCACATGATGAGCAATCCACCCAGGCCACAGTAGAGCAGGATGATACGACGGAACGCACCTTCGTCCATGTCGCGAATCTTCGGACTCACCGGTCGGAAGCATTCACGCGCGGTTCGGATGTAAATTTCGTAGGCGCCATAGATCGTTCCCCAGAAGGCCATAAAGATACCCACCTGGTAGACGTATTTCATCATCGGATGCATGCTCGTCACGAACAAGGCCTGGTGCCGCAGGGGTTCGCCGCCCGACGGAATGATCTGCTTGACGTGCAGCACTTCGGCACCGAGGACCATGAAGCAGATCGTGAAGATCAATACGCAGAAGAAACCCGTCCACACATCGATCTGAATCGGCAGCAGCCACTGCTTCCCGCGTTTGACGTTCTCGGGGTTCTGGCTGATCGGCAGGGTTTCGCAATCCCGGTAACCATCGCGGGTTTGTATCAATCCCCATTTCTTTTCACGAAAACAGCCGACGTAGCCGAGATAATCGTAGGTGCCGCCACCGATCGCGCCGAGGAACGTGCCAATCGCGACCCAGATGCCTACCTTGGCCACATCCGGATACTTCGCGACCACCCAGTCATCGTAGGCCGGATCAGGGATGTTCGGGATCAGGCCCTTAAACATGGAAAGCCACTCGGGCTTGGTCGCAAAAAATGCAGCGAGGATACTCAGAAGCAAGACGCCAACGAGTAACGTCTGCACCTTCTCCAGAACCCCGTAGCTCTGTACCCAGGTAAGCGTGACTGCGAGCACGATAAATAGGGTTCCCCAGTAACGGGAATACAGCAGCAGCTCTTCCGGGGTCCCCGATGTACCCAGGATCCAGTTCATAATCTGGCCGATAAACATCGGGAGACCCGCCAGCCAAAAGGGGAAGCAGGCCATGCTAAGCAAGCCCATGAGCCAGGGAATAATCGGGATGCCCGCGATCCGCGTGCCCGGCAGACGCCCCCAGTGGGTCATCGGATGTTCGCCCGTGAGGCCCATGTGACGTGCGGCCGTGTAGACCTGAACCCCCTTCATGATTGCGCTGGCAACAAAACACCAGAGCAAGGTATGACCGAAGGTCGCACCACCCTGTGAAGCAAAGAAGGTCTCTCCCGATCCGATGGTTACCGAAGCCATAATCGCGCCGGCACCAAAGTACTTCAGGGACTTTAACTTCAAGCCCCCTTGCAGGTCTTCAGTCAATTCGGGATAGGTCAATTCTTCAGACATATACAACGCTCCTCGTCGGTGGCGGACCTTAGCAGGCTGTTGAAAAACGCGCAAGAGCCTTGGGCCTTAATCGGCGACCTGCCACTACCGGGGTTATGGTGTGTCTAGCGTGCTCCGGCCTGCACTGCAGTTGCCGAAGCGCTACTCCACCCTGCGGAAATACCGCAGCGTCACCGCTTGGCTCAGCGGAAGCCGCTGTACCCCGTGCAGGACCCATAGGTCAACCCCGACCATCTCCACCGGGTGGGAGTCCGGGTACTCGGGCGAAACCCAGCGCGGCAGGAACACCTTCGGGGTTAAGTCGGCCAGGACCGGCCACTGGACGGCGGCGACATTTCCCTGGTTTGACGCACGGGCCGTGACCTGCCCCGGCGCGACCTCCTTCGTCTCCGCGAGGAAGGCCAACTGCTGCAGGGCATCCCGGTTACGGGCCGGAACCCGCTTCCAGCTCACGGGGTTCAACAGGGGACCACTGGTGGTGATGAGCATAGCCGACCGGTCAGGCCACTTTTCCAGTTGCGGGATCTGTTCCGACTCCAGCCGGATCAGGTCCGCTCGCTCGCAGTCGTAGAGATGCGAGAGATGGTGCGTTCCCAGGTGAAAGGTATCATGGTAAATATCGGCGACCAGGGGCGCATCGCGCTCGTGCATGAAGCTGAGCAGGTTCCAGTTCACGATGATCGGCGTGCGCAGCACCCCGTCGGTGTCGACCGGCTCGAGCAAGGCGCGGACCGGGCTGGTGCAATAGAAGGCACCGAACGCATGCGCGGCTTCGCGCAGGGGGGAATAGGCGGTGAAGAGGTTCGTTGCCCAGGCCAGCAACAGGAGCGGCAGCGCCAGGGACTGCTTGAGCAGCACCTGGATCGGGGTGGCGATCAGTAGGGCGGTGAGCGGCAGGAGAAAGGCGAGATA
>JAPYUI010000025.1:0-11966 GCA_029936175.1 Kiritimatiellia bacterium | reverse complement strand
GGCCAGGACCACGGGACCGAGGAGGATAAAGACCCAGAACAGGGCGTAGGTGTGCTTGATCAGGGCGGCCCCCGCTCCGAGCAGCACCAGCCCGGTCCAGGTCCCCTTCCCCGGCCTATCCATGAAGCGATCGGCGAGGTACACCATGCCGAGCAGGAAGATCCCGGGCAGGATATCGTGACTGATAAAAGGCGCGTAGGTGAAGAACAGGAACACCGGCACCGCAAACAAAAAGGCCAGCCAGGACGCGAGGCTCCGCCCGCATACCCGGGTGAGCACCAGGTACACCGCGAGCAGGTAAAGACTGTGCAAAAGGGCCATGGTGAAGTGGTGCGGCCGCACCTCCAGGGGATGCAGGCCGGCGGATCGCTTGACCACCTGCGCCGGGACCAGGAGAAAACCCATCAAGGGCCCGCGCGTCGACTGGTAGCTCTCGGTTTCGCCGAGGAAGTAATCGGCATTCAGCATGGAGTCGTATCCGTCGTAGTATTCCAATTCCATCCGGGCCGCGGCGGCAAACAGCCAGCCGATGAGCAGGAGGAACAGCCCCCGCTCGAGCCAGGGGAGCATCTTCTCGGAAGAGACCGGCATGATCATCAGGGGGTCGACGGATGGGAGTGTTTCAGCATCTTGCAAAGGAAAATTTCACAGAATCAGGTCCATAAGTCAACGCATGGAGTCGGGTTCACCCAAAAGGACCTGTGGGGGGTGCGGCGAAGTGGCTCTGCAAGCCCGCGGCCCTTGCAGACCCCGCGGTCAAGGTACGCTACTCGGAAGCCGGGGCGGTCTTGAACGCCTCGAACCAGTCTTCTTCCTCCGCCTCCTCGCCAAAACGAACCAGGCGGGCACTGTTGAAGATGATAATCAGGGAGCCGGCGTTGTGCATGACCGCGGCCATGATGCCGTTGAGCCTGCCCAGGCCGATGAGTCCGAAGCCGACAAGGATGAACAGGAAGCCGATGGCGAGGTTCTGGAAGATGACCGACTTGCTCGCGCGGGAGAGGCGGAGGATAAACGGAATCCGGGAAAGCTCGTTGTTCATCAGGGCAACCTTGGCGCTGTGGATCGCGACATCGCTCCCCGCGGCACCCATCGCGATACCCGTGTTGCTGGCTGCGAGTGCGGGGGCATCGTTCACCCCGTCCCCGACGAAGGCGACCTGGTAGCCCTGCTGCTGGACCTGCTCGACATACGCGGCTTTTTCCTGGGGCAGGCACTCGGCCTGCACGTCACAGCCCCCGATCTCCGCCGCCACCCGCGTGGCCACCGACTCGCGGTCACCCGTGATCATCGCCACGCGCCGGACCTTCAACGCCCGCAAGTCCTCCAGGGCCTGGCGCGCCCCTTCGCGCACCTGGTCGCGCAGTCCCACCCAGCCGAGGTAGGTCCCGCCTGTCGCGATATGGATGATGCTCAGACCTTCTGCATCCGCTGCGGGAACCTCGATTCCCTGCTGCTCCAGGTACGTCGCCCGGCCGGTATAGGTCCGGGCCCCGGCGACCAGGGCGCTGACGCCCTTGCCCGCTTCCTCCTGGAAGTCCTCGCTCTCCACGAGTTCCATGCCGGCCTCGGCAGCCAGGGCGCAAAGGGCCTGGGCCGCGGGATGGTTGGAAAACTGTTCTGCACTCGCACCGGCGCGCAACAAGTCACTCTTGCTCACGCCACCCGCCGGCTCCACCCGGACGACCCCGAGCTCACCATTGGTCAGGGTACCGGTCTTGTCAAAGATCACCGCGTCGATGCGCGAGGCGCTTTCCAGGTCGACCACGTTCTTGAACAACACCCCGTGGCGGGCCGCCGCGGACAGGGCGGCGACCATGGCGGTTGGCGTTGCCAGGATGAAGGCGCAGGGACAGGCCATGATCAGCAAGGCCACGACCCGGTTCCAGTCGTCGGTGAAAAACCAGACCACGATGGCCAGCATGAGGATCGTCGGCGTATAGAAACGCGCATACCGGTCGACGATCTTCATGATCGGCAACTTGGTCTGCTCGGCCGCGAGGATCAGTTCCTTGACCTTCCCCAGGGTGGTGTCGCCACCGACCTTCTTGACCTCGATCTCGATCATGCCCGTGAGGTTCTGCGTCCCGGCAAAGACCTCGCCATCCAGGGTCTTGTCGCGCGGAACCGATTCGCCCGTGATCGTCGCTTCATTAATACTCGTCTGGCCGAGCAGGATGGTACCGTCCGCCGGGATATTCTCCCCGGGACGAATCCGCACGCGATCGCCGGGTGCCAGGTCCGTCGCGGCGATCTCTTCCTCCGCCCCGGCAGCGTCCAGGCGCACCGCGGTCGAGGGCGTCAACTTGATCAGGTTTTCAATCGCCTTGTGCGCGCCCCTGGCGGTGCGGCTCTCGATCTGGTTGGCCACCAGCATGAACATGGAGATCACCCCCGCGGCCTCGAACTGCTGGTCAACCATCGCCGCCATCACGCCGAGGGCGATGAGCTCGTCCATGTGCATATGGCCATGCAGGATATCCTCAATCGCGGTCAGGAAAATCGGGATCGCGAGCACGAGGGCCCCCACGACGGTGAGGATTTCAACCCCAAAGGGATTGTCCGGGTACACCCAGCGGGCGATGACCGCAGACAGGAGCAGGACACTGCCGCTGAACAACCAGGGCAAGGGCGCATAATGCGTATGCTCGGGCGCACCCAGTTCTTCACCATGCATGCGCGCCTGCATCAGTTGGGCCGACTCCCGTTTTTCGGTGGACTCAGCGGACTTTTCTTTTCCGGCCCCAGCGGGATGAGAATTTTCTGTTTACCCTCCCCGGCCGTGTGGATCAGGTACCGTGATTTGACCTGCTTGAGCGCCCGGCGCACGCTGGTCTGTCGAAGCGCCTGCGCAATCACCACCGGGTTCTCCCGGTACTGGGCGTATATCTTCTCGAAGTAGACCGCATCAGCCTGGATCTCCGAGAGCAACTCCTGCCCGGCAGACTGGCCACCCCGCCGGATCCGTTCCGCCTCACCGATGGCCGCGGTTCGTATCTTGTCGGCCTCCTTGCGGGCATCCGCCACGTTCGTCCCCGCGTCGGTCGCCATGGCCAGCACCTGGTTCATCTCCTTGAACACCTGCTGGGGGGGGGTGGTTTCCAGGAGCCGCACGTTCTCGATCTGCACCCCCATCTGCAAGGCGGCACAGGATTTCCGCAAGTGGCTGAGCACATCGCCCTGCAATCGCTCGACGGCCGAGCGCAGGGACTCATCCAGGGTCAACCCGGCCGAGGACTGGACCACCGCATCCTCAAACAGGCGGGTGAGCAGCCTTTCACCATCCTTGTGCCGAAGGTAAAAAGCCTCGGGGTCTTTCACGGTGTATTGAAAAGTCCAGCGCGTGTGCAGGATATTCGCATCGGCGGTCAACGAGTATCCATCGAAGCCCGGCCGCAAGGTCTCACCGGAGGGGGCGGGCACCCAGGTGCCGTCCTCCGACACGTCGACAGCAAACAGGAAGGCCAGACTCATGACCTCCTGGGCCCGTTCCGTCGGCACGCGAACGATCTCCGAGAAGGGCCGTGGCCAGGTCCAGTGTGCACCCGGCCCCTTGATGCGCGATTCGCCGACGCCGTCCACGCGCCCGAAAGCCAGTACAAAGGCGCGCTCATGCTGCTTGACCACGAACATACCGGAAAGCAGGTAGCCGATGAAGAGCAGGAGCATAAACCCGCGCAACAGCTTGAAGCTGACGTTGAGGGCGCTGGACAGGGCCGCCTGTCCGGCCGAGAATTCAGAGGAATCCTGTGGAGGCTGCTCAGGCATCAGTTCGGGGGAACTCCCTTATCTTCGACCACCTGCCGGGTGCTGTTGGTACCCGTTCCACCCAGGATGTTTTCACGATCCCGCTTCAATTGCCGAAACGGTGCCTCGCCCATGTTCAGGATCACGGCCGTCTTTTCGTCGAAAATCTCCTCCAGGGTTTCCAACTCCTTGAGAAAATTGGCAAAGGCCGGATCCTGCTGGAAGGGCTTGTAGAATTCCATGGCCGCCTCTTCCGCCTCGGCCAGGGTCTCCTTCGCCTCGCGCTCCGCCTTCGCGAGAATCTCGGCCCGGTCGGCATCGGCACCGGCCTTGATGATTTCCGCCTCGGCGAGCCCCTGCGAGCTGTACTTTTCAGCTTCCCACAACAGGTCGGCCTTCATGCGGTGGAATACCGCCTGGGTATTCGCCTCCGGCAGGCCCAGCTTGTGGACACCAACGGTGACCACCTCCATTCCGTAGAGCTCAAGCGCCTCGCCCTGGATGCCCCGGAGCATATCCTGCTCCAACTTCTCAAAGGCAAGAAGCTCGCGGTTGGTGTTCACGAGGCTGGTAAACGGCACCTGGCCAAGGAGCGAACTCCGGTGGGACCGCACCAGGCCGTCCAGGTTGGATTCCGCCTGGGCTTCCGAGCCCACCCGCTCCAGGAAGATCGTCGGCCGGGTGATGCGCCAGGCGGCGAAGAGGCCGATGAGTACGTTTTTCTTGTCCTGCGTGATCGCCTCCTCGAAACTGGTCTCCATGGTGCGCAGGCGACCGTCAAAGCGATACACCCGTTGAATCGGCCAGGGCAGCCGGGTGTAACGACCGGAACTCGTGAGTTCCTTCACCGGCTTGCCGAACTGGGTGATTACGGCGACTTCGCCTTCGCGCACGATGACGACGACCTGCAGCAGGATGAAAAGCAGCAGGATCACGACGCCGGCCAGGAGGATGGGCAGGTTTTTTCTCATCAGGGGGTATCCGTTTCCAGTTGATCCATCAACAATTCGGGGATCGAAAATTTTGCTTCGTCTTTGATGGTGATGATCTCGTCCACCTTTTCACTGTCCACCACGTACTTGGTGCGGCCCTCGAGCGCCCTGCTCATGCTGCGCATGGAGGTCCGCATCGTGTAGACCTCGCCGCCGGCGCGATAGGCCGCCAACTGCTTTTCAAACAGGATGGCATTCGCGGGCGCCAACTCCTTTCGGCGAGCCGCATAAGCCCGGGCTCCCGCGCGCTTGACCGCCGCCTCCGCCCGTGCGGCGGGCAGGGTCTTTGCCACGTAACGATGCGCCTCAAGGATTTTCTGTTCCTTCCCCTCGATGGCACTGAGCACTCCTTCATAGGTCTCCGCCACCGCGGTCGGTGGATGAATACTGTGGATGCCGGCAAATAATATCTCGACGCCCAGTTGAAGCGTATCGGCTTCCTCCTGGATGCGGCTCTTCAAGCGGTCACTGAGCGTATTCCGGTCGGCGATCAGCAGGTCTTTCAGGGTCTGTCGTGACAACTCGTGCATGAGCACCCGCGTGGCGAGGATGTGCATCATTTTTTCCGGATCCGCATATCGATAGGCATAGGCATGCAAATCCTTCACCCGGTACTGGACGGGAATATTGACCGTGAGCAGGCTGACCTGCGACGCGGCCGCCGAGCCGGTCTCGGCACCCTCGTGGGTATCGCATACCAGGAGCATCGACTCCGACCGGTAATGCGGAATGGTCCAGACCAGCACCTTCTCGCGCGCGAAGCCGGCAGCGGGGACATAGCCCAGGTACGTATTGAGGATCCGCTTCGCGGGCACGCGCTTGATCGTTGCAAAGGGCCAGGGCGCCTTCAGGTGAAGACCGCTGTCGAGGGTCTCCCCGGCAACCGGGTGTCCGAAACGTTCCTTGATCCCCTGCTCTTCCGGGCCGAGAACCACCACCGAGCTGAGCAGGAAAAGCACCAGGGCCACACACCCGACAAGCGGAACCAGGATATTCCGGGCGAAACGACCGTACCAGTTTCCACCAAACTGCATGCCAAACTGGTAATCCACCGTCTCGGCGAAACTGCGGGCCAGGCGGGAGGGATCGGTGATCAAGGCGCCGGCCCGGCTTTCGTAGGCGATGCCGAGCATGGTTTTCCGCCGCGGGCTATACATCGCCAGGACGAGGAGGAAAAGGGTTTCGATGCCGAGATAGGCGAGGACCACGGCCAGGACCTTGCCGGTCCAGCCATCCGCCAGGACCTGCCACTGGCCGACCAGAGTGCCCAGCGCGGCCAGGAAGGAAAGGATGCTCACCAGGCCCAGGCTGATCCCTGCGCCACGGTACAGGCGGAACTTCTTCACCTCGCTCAACCCACCCAGGAAACGGCTGACCAGGAAAAAGACGAAGCCCTGGCCGACCAGGAACGACATTGCGACCAGGGACTGCCCGGCATTGCCGGGGGCCGTGGCCATCCAGCGAAACAGCCCGGCCGCCCAGGCGAGCTGGGCCAACCCGAGGAGCGCGCTGATCACGGGCACCGCCACCCACTCGAACTGGTGATGGCTGCGGCCGAGGGTCATCGGGGGCGCGGCATCGTCCGACGCGAAGAGGTTCTGGTCGGGGCGTTCGCTTTGCTCCTGTTCAAATACGTATTGTTCATCCACACTGAGGCGGGCGAGGCGCAGCCGTGCGAGCACCAGCCCGCTGAGCGCCGCGGCGACCAGGGGAAAGGGCAGGACAGCCTGAAACACCCGCAGGCCGGTGAGCCGGTACAGGTAGAAATCCAGTCCTGCGGCGAAGAGGCCCAGCAGAACGGAAAAAATGAGCGCTTTTTCGTGTCCTTTCAGCATGAAATAGAAAGTAACATTCCCTTAAACCGTTTATTCATAAGCGATTGGCCCGGGGTATATCAGTATACGCTATAGAAAATCGATTGAAAATGCCATCCCGTTTCAAGTTTCCCCGGTATTTGGGATTTTATTGAGCAAGAGGGCTTCGGTGTGTGGTAGTTTCAGAAGCCTATGAAGACATTCCGACCCTATCTATACCGCTGCTTTTTGCTCGCGCTGTGGATCCCCCTGGCCCTGGAGGGACAGGTCTTCATCTCCGAATTCATGGCCGCCAACGACACGGGCCTCCAGGACGAGGACGGGGACTATTCGGATTGGCTGGAGCTCTGCAATGTCGGCAACCAGGCGGTGGACCTGGCGGGCTACCACCTGAGCGACCAGGCCCTCCAGCTCGACAAATGGACCCTGCCGACGATCACCCTCGGCGCAAACCAGTGCCTGGTGATCTTCGCTTCCAACAAGGACCGGGATGACCCGGGCAGCGAGCTGCACACGAATTTCAAGTTGGATGCCGACGGGGAATACCTGGCACTCGTCGACCCGGGAGGCTCGGTGCTCCAGGCCTACAGCCCCACCTACCCCGAGCAGTTTGCGGACATTTCCTATGGACTCGGCAGCAGCAGCAGCACCTCATCCCTCCTCCAGGCCCAGGTGCGGGCCCTGGTCCCCCCGGACAACAGCCTGGGCAGCACCTGGATCCAGACGGGATTTGACGACAGCACCTGGACGAGCGGCCCGGCCGGGGCCGGCTTTGACCTCAGCCAGGCCTTCGACCCCGAGATCGGCCTCGACCTCGGCGGGGTCATGCAGGGGATTCACCCGACCGCCTACCTCCGCATCCCCTTTTCCCTCGGCGATGCCTCGGCGATCGACGGCCTGCAGCTGCACATGAAATACGACGATGGCTTCATCGCCTACCTGAACGGCCAGGAAGTCGCCCTCCGGAACATGCCGGAGGCATCCGGCGGACCCGACCAGCTGGTCGATTACAGCTACGACACCAATGCCTCGGGCAAGGCCACCGAGCTGACCGGCGTGACCCTCGACCGGGGGGGCTCGCGCTACACCTACCCGGCGAGCGCGCTGATCGGCGTAACCCTGACCCACTTCAAGGCGGGAAGCGCCCGCAACAATGCCGCCAGCGACCCCGGCCAGCCCGTTCCGGCACCGGGATCTCGCGCCACCCTGATCGAGGACATGATGCTCTCTACCGGCATCATCAACCCCGGTGGATCCACCAGCCCCCTGGCAAGCGACCCGGTCATCGACCACGGGACGCCCGCGAATTCAAGCGCCGGCATGGCCCTCCACTTTGCGCAACCGGTCATCAACGGGCCCGGCGACGATATGGTGTTCTTTGAACTGCAGAGCGGAACGGCCGATGGCGACACCTTTCACGTTTCCCCCCTGGACGGCTTGGGCGGGGGCGGCCTGCAGACCCTGACGATCAGCAGCTACGATATCCCCACCGCGGAGGCCGCCGAGATTGCGACCTTCCTGAACAACTCCTTTGCCAACACCGTGCAATCGCTCGCCGGGCTGGAAAGCGAGAGCATCAGTGCCAGTCCGAGCACGCCCGGATTCAGGACCCCCGGGGTCGGCATCGATCTCAGCGCGCTCGGGTACGCACTCGGCGCACCGGTAACCGGGGTATTCATCCGCGCCAACGGAGGTTCAGGAGGCATCGACCCGGTCCTGGTCGCGGGCCTGCCGCCCGTGGCGGACCTCGAAACCTGGGAAAGCGTCGCCTCCTCCGACCGGGATGATGCCTTGGCCACCCAGGCCGAGCTCATCGATCTCAGCGGCGATGTCGGCCTCCTGCTCACCGGGTCGAACCTGCTCGCCATTCTCGGGGCCAGCACCGGGACAGGGGACACGGACTTCCTCGTGCACCCTGTGCTCGTGGGAATCGAACAGACCCTCGACCCGGGTGCGGCCCAGTATTTCCTCGCCTCGACGCCGGGAGCCGCCAACGACAGCGGGCAGGCCGACCTGGGCCCTTACCTGGGGGATGCCACGGATGCCTGGCCCGCGCTCCCAGTGAATGCATCCCTGACCTTCACCGCGCGGGTCGTGCAAACGGTCCACCCCCTCAGCCAGGTCGAGGTGCATGTCCGCAGCATGTTCGACAACGAGGTGACCCTGGCCATGCGGGATGACGGCATCGCGCCGGACATCCTGGCCGGCGATCAACAGTTCACCGCAAAAATCGACCTCACCCTGACCGAGGGCGAGATGGTCCGATGGCGGTACACGGCGAGCGACACCGCGGGGCGCGTCAGCCGCCTGCCCTTCTTCACCGACCCGGCGGATGCCGACGAATACTACGGCACCATCGCAGACGATCCCTCGATCGAGAGCCTGCTGCCGGTCATTCATTGGTTTGTCGCATCCCCATCGGCCGCGAACAACACGTCCGGCACGCGTTGCTCATTGTTCTACCTCGACCGCTTTTACGACAACATCCAGGTCGATCGGCACGGCCAGTCCTCGGGCGGCTTCCCCAAGAAGAGTTACGACGTAGATTTCAACAAGGGGAACCGGTTCACCTTCGCGGAAGGCGAAAAAAAGGTGAAGGATATCAATCTCCTGACCAACTGGGCGGACAAGACGAAGACCCGGAATACCCTCGGCTATGAAACCGTACGCGGGGCGGGAGCCGCCGGGCACTTCGCCTTCCCGGTGCGGGTGCAGCAGAACGGGGCCTTCTTCAGCGTGGCCGACCTGGTCGAGGACGGGGATGAAAACTACCTTGATCGTACCGGGCTCGACCCGGAAGGCGCCCTCTACAAGATGTACAACCGCCTCGACTCGGCCACCTCCGGGGCGGAGAAAAAAACCCGGAAGGACGAGGGTAACGACGACCTGCAGGCCTTGATCACCGGCCTGACCACGGGGAACGCGCAGGCCAAGCTCCGGTATGCCTACGACCATGTAAACCTGGCCGAGGCCGCCAACTATTACGCCATGCAGACCGTGTACGGAAACCACGACTTCGGGCACAAGAACTACTACGTCTACCGCGACACGAACGGGACCGGCGAGTGGTGGCCGCTCAACTGGGACGTCGACCTGAGCTTCGGCCACAAGTGGAACAGCAGCGACCGGTATTTCGATGACCGGCTGCTCTTCAACAACTCCTTGACCATCGGGGCGGGCAACAACCGGCTGCGCGCACCGCTCTACGCGCACGGTCCCTGGCACCAGATGTTCACCCGGCGCCTGCGCAGCCTGCTGGACCAGTTCCTGCAGCCGCCGGGGACCCCGGTAAACGAGCGGTATTACGAGGGGCGCCTGGACGAGATCGCCGACCTGATCGACCCCGTCGGCATCACCTCCGACGCCGACCTCGACTATGCAAAATGGGGTGGCTGGGGCGACAACCTGGCCATGCGCCCCTCGATTGACCGCCTCAAGAACGAGTTCATGGAACAGCGCCGCACCTTCCTCTACGTGACCAACGGAAGCGCCAACGGGGGGGATATCCCGGATGCCCAACCGGCCTTCTTCCCCGTGCACGTGGACGAGCTGGACTTCCTGCCCGTGTCGGGCAGCCAGGACGAGGAGTATTTCCGGGTCACGCACAGCAACAACTTCGCGGTGGACCTCTCCAACTGGAGGATCACCGGAGGGGTCGAGCACGTGTTTACCCCGGGTACGGTTTTACCCGCCTACAACCCGGCGGACCTCAACGAGTGCAGCATCTACGTCGTGCGCGACCCGCGGGGCTTTCGCGCGCGCGCGGTCAGCCCGACCGGGAACGAGCTGCACTTCGTCCAGGGCAGCTACGAGGGCCAGCTCTCCGCGCGCGGCGAGACGCTCTACCTGCTGGATGCATCCGGCAGCCTGGTGGAAACATTCAGCTACCCGGGTAACCCCACCGAGTTGCAGGTCAACCTGCGGATCACGGAGATCAACTACCACCCGGCTGACCCGACCCCCGACGAGCTGCTGGCCCTCCCCGGGCTGGACGACAACGATTTCGAGTATCTCGAGCTGATGAACATCGGCCCCGGCGCGGTGGACCTCAGCCAGGCCACGTTCACCGACGGGATCACCTACACCTTCCCCTCCAACACCCAGCTGGCCGCGGGCAGCTACCTGGTCCTCGCGCACCACGCACCCGCCTTCGTGCTCCGCTACGGCACCGGCGAGCCCGTATTCGACACCTTCACCGGAAACCTGGACAACAAGAGCGAGCGGCTGCGCCTGCAGGACGCGGTGGGCGAGAACATCCTCACCTTCAGCTACGAGGACACCTGGCAGCCCGCCACCGATGGCGGCGGGCGGACACTGGTCATCATCGACCCCGCGGTGGATGTCCAGGCCTACGCGACATCGAACAGCTGGCGCAGCAGCGGGAAGATCGACGGGTCGCCCGGCTGGGACGACAACGATCTCGCGGACCTCGACGGGGACGGCATGGCGGACAGTTGGGAGATCCAGCACTTCGGCAACATCGCGGCCGCTGACGGTAGCAACGACGGGGACGGCGACGGGATCAACGATCTCGGCGAATACATCGGGGGCACGGTTCCCGGGCAGGGCACGAGCCTGACCGAGATCCGCAGTATACACGCGAACGGGACCACGCGCATCGTCCTCCCCACCCTCCCCGCGACCGGAACCGGGTACACGCGCCTGGAACGACGCTACACCCTCGAGTCCACGACCGGGCTCGACATCCCCTTCAGCCCGCTCCCCGGATTCGCGGACCGCCTTGGCGAGGGGACGCCCCTGGTCTACAGCAACCTCACCGGAGAGGTGCGCTATTTCCGCGGCTCGGCGGAGTTGCGTTGACCCCGGCCGGCTCCACAGCGTGATCACGACGGAAGAGATCAAGGCCGTGTACCAGCGACGGGCCGGGATCTATGACCTGTCCACCCGGCTCTACCCCTTCATCGGCTTCCGCTTTGAAGCCTACCGGCGAGCCGGCATCGAGCAGCTCCACCTCCAGCCGGGCGACTGCGTGGTCGACCTCGGCTGCGGTACCGGCCTGAACTTCCAGCCCCTGCTCGAGCGGGTCGGGCCCGGGGGAAAAATCATCGGGGTGGACAACGCCCCGTACATGCTCCGGCAGGCCGAAAAGCGAATCGCCGCCGCCGGGTGGAACAATATCGAACTGCGGGTCTCGCCCATGGAGGCCTTCGTTTTCCCGGGGGACGTGAAGGGCATCTTCAGCAGCGGCGCCCTCGGCTTCACCCCGGACCCGGGTGCCCTCCTCCGCCGCGCGGCCCGGGCCCTGCCCGAGGCGGGCAGCCTGGTCATCGTCGACCTCAAGCGCCCCGAAAAGTGGCCGGGCTGGCTGTTTCATTTGTACTTTGTCCTCCTGGGCAGGGCCTTTGCCGTCACGCCCGACTACGTCACGGGGCAGCCGTGGAAATCGGTCGAG
>JAPYUI010000229.1:1461-6025 GCA_029936175.1 Kiritimatiellia bacterium | reverse complement strand
ACCCGTCGACTGCCTTTCATCACCTGGCCTCCTCGCCGCTGACCGTTTTACCGGATTGATTCACCAGCGCCATCTTGGAGATATTCGCCGCCCGGAGGATCTGGATGACATCGACCACCTTGCCGTAGCGGATATCCTCGTCCGCGCGAACCAGGATGGTAAGGTCGGGGTTGGCCTGGCCCGCGAGCTTCACCCGGAGGGCGAGCTCCGAGCGCTCGAGTTGCTCCTGGTCGAGGTGCAGGCCGCCTTCCTTGTCCACGGTGATCATCAGGGACTCCTCCGTGCCAATCGAATCCCCCTCGCCGGTAGGAAGATTCACCGGCACCCCCTGTTCAATCAAGGGGAAGGTAATGATAAAGGTGATGAGCAGGATAAAGGTCAGGTCCATCATCGGCGTGAGATTGATCTCATTGATGGTGCGGACGGAATTCAAGGTGGTGTTACGCGCCATCGAAATCCAGCCCCTCTTCGGAAGGCGCTTCGCCATCCGCATCCTCACGGAAGCCATCGTATTCCATCGCGGCCTGGGCGGAATGGATCGTATATACCCGCTGGATTTCCGCGACGAATTCCTGGGCAAAATTGTCCATCCCCACGGAGAGCTTGCGGATATCATGGGAAAGGATATTGTACCCGACCGCAGAAGGCAGGGCGACCATCAGCCCGACCACCGTCGTGGCCAGCGCGGCGGCGATCCCGGGGGCAACTGCGCCAATCGTCGGCGCACCCGTGACGGCCATGCCGGTAAAGGCGCCCATGACCCCCCAAACCGTCCCGAGCAGGCCCAAAAAGGGCGCGGCACTCGCGGCCGTGGCCAGCCAACCCATGTTTTCCTCCAGCACGAGGGCCTGTTCAGCGACCTTGCACTCGGCCATCTTGGCGATGGAATCGAGCTTGAGCTCACTCAACGCGCCATTAATCCCTGTCAAACCGCCCACAAACAGGCTGTCCGGATTGAATCCGCCCGGCTTGAGTTCGCGACCCAGGGTGTCGCACGCCTTGACGTAAACATTATAGAGGGGGCTGGAGGTGAAATTTCCATGCTTTTCAAGCACCCCCAGGGGGTGGCTCTCCCCGCGGAAGGCGATGAGGAATCGGCGGGTCTCCGCACGGGCCTTCTGCAACTCCAGCCACTTGGTGACCATAATGCTCCAAGCCATGATCGAACCGAAAACAAGCACCACGATGATCAGTTGCCCGATCCGATCGCTCATCTTGATACTCTGCCACAGGTAGCCCGTGTGCAAATACAGTCCCGCGTTGTACATGGTCGCCGTCAAATCCGTTCCGGTTCGGGCTCTACAAGCAGTAGGTCAACCCGTCAGGATAGATAACGCATGATAGGTGCAGGGTCAACCAGACAGGTGGAAATATGCCGTAGGTGGATGCCGACCGGGAACAATGTTAACAGGGGGCGTCGCGGGCAAGTCTCCGGATAATCAGGGAAAACCTGGTGGTCAACCGGGCGCGGGCATGCTAGAAATCCCGCCGATCGAACACACAAGAATATCGACCAAGTTATGCACACCAAAATCACGACCCCGGAAAACGACCGGTTTTTGAGAGCCTGCCGCAGCGAATCCGTGGATTGCACGCCGATATGGCTGATGCGCCAGGCCGGCCGCTACATGCCCGAGTACCGGGCACTGCGGGATCGGTACACGATCCTGGAAATGATCCGGACCCCTGAGCTGGCAGCCGAGGTTACGATGCAACCCCTTCGCAGCTTCGACCTCGATGCCGCGATTATCTTTGCCGACATCCTCACCCTGCTCGATGAGCTGGGCCTCGGTTTACGCTTTATCGAAGGCGAAGGCCCGGTCTTCGACCAGCCGGTTCGGACCACTGGCGATCTGAAGCGTATGGAGCCCCGCCCGCCCGCGGAAAGCCTGGCCTACACCCTGGATGCGATCCACTGCACCCTGGATAAGCTGGAAAACCGCATCCCGCTCATCGGCTTCAGCGGCGCGCCCTATACCCTCGCCTGCTATGCCATCGAGGGAAGGGGCTCACGGGATTTCCCCTCGGCCAAAAAAGTGATGTATACCGATCCCGAGCTCTGGGATCAGCTGATGGGCCTGCTCGCAGACCAGGTCGGGGATTACCTGGTCGCCCAGGTCGAGGCGGGCGTCCATGCCGTGCAGCTCTTTGACTCCTGGGCGGGCTCCCTGAGTCCCCAGGACTACACGCGCTATGTCATGCCCTACTCCCAACGGGTCTACGCGAAGGTCAGGGCCTGTTCCGACCTGCCCTTTATCCACTTTGCCACCGGCAGCGCGGGTATCCTGAAGGAGATACACCAGGCGGCCGGAACGGTTACCGGGGTCGACTGGCGAATCCGAATCGAGGAAGCCCGGGAGCTCATTGGGCCCGATGTTCCGGTCCAGGGCAACCTGGATCCCCTCGCTCTCCTGGGTCCGGAAGAAGAAATCAAACGCCAGGCCGGCGCCGTGCTCGATGCGGTCAAGGGACAAGCCGGCCACATTTTCAACCTCGGCCACGGCATTCACAAAACCACCGACCCCGGGAAGGTAAAAACGCTGGTCGATTTCGTCCATGCCTATTCCAGGCGGGAAACATGAGCCAGAAGATCTGCATCGTCGGTGGCGGCATTGCCGGGCTCGCAAGCGCCTGGTACCTGCAACGCGGTGCAGCGGAACGCGGACGCGCACTCGACATTGAACTCATCGAGGCCGACGACCGGTTGGGCGGCAAGATCGTCACCCATTACATCGAGGACTCGATCGTCGAGGGCGGACCGGACTCCTTTCTCACCGAGAAGAAATCCGGACCTGAACTCTGCCACGCGCTCGGCCTGGGCGCTCAACTGCTCCCCTCGAATGATGCGAAGCGAAATTTCTCCATCGTACATGAGGGACGCCTGGTCCCCTTCCCTGCACATTGCCGCCTGTTTATTCCACTGAACGATGAAGCGATCCGGGAAAACCCCCTGCTCAGTGATGCGGGCAAGCAGGCGATGGCGAACGAGGTGAACGTGCCCGCGCGCATGGACGAGGAGGATGAAAGCTTGAGTGCCTTCGTTACACGGCGCTTCGGGCGTGAGGTACTCGACCGCATGGCCGCACCCCTGCTCGCCGGAATTTATGCCGCCGACCCGGATACCATGAGCATCATGAGCACCTTCCCTGCGTTCCGCGCGATGGAACGCGAACACGGAAGCCTCACCGCGGGTGCCCGGGCCATAGCCCGGGAGGGCAAGGGCCCGGGCTCGGTCTTCACCAGCCTGTCGGGCGGCCTGGAAAGCCTGGTCCAGGCCCTGCGCGAACAACTCAGCTGCACGATCCGCCTGTCGACCCGGCTCGAGAGCCTGTCCGGGATCCAGGCCGATCGCATAATCCTCAGCATTCCCGCCCGTGACGCAGCCACACTGGTGCACCGCGAACATCCCGCGCTCGCGGAGGCCCTGCGCGAGATCCGGTACGGAAGCTCCGCAACCCTCGCCATGCTGTTCAAGACCGAGGACCTCCCGGAGATACCGGGCGGCTTCGGCTTCATGGCCGGCCGCGAAGAACCCTGCGCCATCCACGGATGCACCTGGGCCAGCAATAAATTTGAAAGCCGCACCCCGAAGGATCGTTTTCTCGTCCGGGTGTTTTTTACCGACATTCCCGCGAACGAGGAAAGCATGGTCGCCACCGCCTTAAGCGAGCTCAAGCGCCTGTCCGGGATCGATGCCCGGCCGATATGGACCCGGGCAAATCACTGGAAGCACGGGAATCCACTCTACGAGGTGGGTCACCGCGAGACCGTAGCGAGGATCTATGCCGAGGCGGAGAAGGTTCCCGGCCTGAGCCTTACCGGGAGCTCCTACGAGGGCCTGAGCCTGTCCGACTGCATTACCCATGCGAAGGCACTCGCGGAGCAACTGTTGGCGTAGTTCCTCGACAGCCCGGGCTCAGGGCGAAAGCCCCATCAGTGAGTGAAAAAAGTTCGGGACCTCCGCCTCAAAGGTCATCGGCTCCTTTGAATGCGGATGCTTGATCGTAAGCGAATGGGCGTGCAGGGCCAACTTTGGCACCCCGCGTTCCTTGCCCCCGTACTTTTTATCCCCGGCCACCGCACAACCCAGCTCCGATAAATGCACCCGGATCTGGTTTTTCCGGCCGGTCAGCAGATCGATCTCGAGGAGGCTGTATCGCTTGGTGCTCTGCAGGACCTTGTACCCGGTCTTCGCGAGCTTGCCCTTCGCAGGATCGTCGACCGAATACATCTTGAAGGCTGCGTTCTCGGCCAGGTATGAGCGAATCAAGCCCTCCTCCTCCGGGGGCGCCCCATGCACGACGGCCACGTAGGTTTTCGTGAAGCCCTCCCACTCATCCTGGAGGTAGTGCTTGGCATCATAGCTCTTGGCAAAGACGAGGACCCCGGAGGTATCGCGGTCGAGGCGATGTACGATAAACAGGCGGTTCCGGGACTTTCGGTTCCCCTTGCGCACGTAATCCGTCAGCATGAAATACGCGGTTTTTTCCCGCTCCTTCTCATTGCCCATGGTCAACAGGCCGCCCCGCTTATCCACGACGAGGATATCGTAGTCCTCATAGAG
>JAPYUI010000229.1:0-1361 GCA_029936175.1 Kiritimatiellia bacterium | reverse complement strand
TTCACGCACTTGTCGCCCCAGCGCTTTAATACCGAGCGCAAGCCAATATCGGATTCGGGCTCCTGCCCCTTGCCGCCGGTGGCGGCTATCCACTGCGCCAACATCTTCCGATGCCGGGCCAGGGCAGCCTCGTATTTCGGATTCGTGGCCAGGTTGTGAATCTCATGCGGGTCGTTTGCCAGGTCGTAGAGTTCCTCGGCCGGTTTATCCGGGCCAAAGAAAACAAGCTGCGTCTTGTTCATGGTGCCCGCGGCCATCATCTCGCGAAACTTCATCGAGACCGGCCAGCTGTCCTTATAACTGGGCTGCATATAGGGGCGATCCGTCAGGTAGTTCCGCAAATACTTGAACCGCGGCGTCACCACGGCCCGGATTTTCTCGATCGTGTAATCACACCGATCCCGTGCCGCCACGATGTATTCCCGGGGGGTATATCCGGCGGCAAGGAAATCCCGCCCCTCCATGGTATCCGGGACCCCGATGCCCGAGGCGGCCAGCGAGGCAGCTGAAATATCGATCCCGCTCACCACATCCTCGCGCACCTTCCCCGCCGGGGTGTTTAAACCCGCCACGACCAGCGGCATGTGAATCCCGCCCTCGTAGAGAAACTGCTTATGGCGATGAAGCTTGTAGCCGTGGTCGCTGAACATGAAAATCAGCGTGTTCTCATAATAGCCATCCCGCTTGAGCGCCGCGATGACCTCCCCCACCTGCTCGTCGGTCTTGAGCAGGCAATCGTAGTGGTGGGCAATTTCTTCCCGCACCTCGGGGATATCGGGATAATAGGGTGGAACCGGGACGATCGAGCGATCGACCACCGCCTTGACGCGCTTGCCCAGCTTGCCGCCGCCGAGTTGTACCTGTCCGAAAAAGGGCTGACCGGCCTTTTTTCCTCTCCAGCAATCCCCCTTCACCAGGGATGCGGGGCCCCAACCGCCCCGGCCGCGTTCAAAATCGTAGAAGGCCGCTTTCGTCCAGGTGAAGTTGTAATCGTCCTTATTCCCTTCATTGAAGGTCCAGTAACCGGCTTTGCGGAAACGGACCGGGAGCGGGACGACATCTTCCGGCAGGATATTCTCATCAAATTTCCCCATGTCCTTGCCGCGAAAGCTGTCCCGGCAGCTTCGATGTTGATGGGCACCAATACTGGTCTGCATCATCCCGGTCACAATGGACGAGCGCGTAGCTGAGCAGACCCCGGCCGGGGTGTAAAAACGATCAAATCGGGTTCCGCTCTTCGCCAGCGCATCGATCTGCGGGGTCTTGATGATGGTGTCCCCGTAACAACCGAACCAGCCGCTGACATCCTCGAGGTAAATCCAGAGGATATTCGGGCGATCAACTGCGGATACCTGCGTGCA
>JAPYUI010000228.1 GCA_029936175.1 Kiritimatiellia bacterium | reverse complement strand
CGGCAGGAGTCGGTCTGCAGGGCGAGGGCGATCATGTCGTACATGAGGCCTTGCTTGGCCAGGATATCGACCTTGTCCGCGACATCCTTGGGGGCGGCGTAATTTACCTTGGGCTTGGGCTTGTGGGCCCATTCCTTGTTTTGACCAAGCCGGACTTCGAGGTCGCGGATGGAACCCAGGTATTCATCCAGTTTCTCGCGGTCCCGATGACCGAGACTTCTCTCCAGGGCCTTGGCATCGCCTTGGACCACGTCCAGCACGCTCTTTCCTTTTTCCAGTTGCTTGACCTGTTCGGCGATTTCCTGCTCGGTGCCTTGGGTGAACAATTGTTGGTAAAGCTTGGAGGGTGAGGCCTCGGCGGGCAGCGGTACCCCGTTGGCCGTCCAGGAGAGCGACCGACCCCTGGTGCCCAGGGTCAGGGAGGGGAAGCGGGTGGCGGCCCCGGTTTGTTTTGCGATCAATTGGTCCAGTGAAATGGTGTTCTTAAATCCAGCCAAACCGGGTCGTTGGGCGGAGGTAAGCCACGTCATTTCCGCGGCATGTCCGTTGTTGCCGTTCTGGCTGGGATGGGAAAGCCCGGAGAAAAGGGTGAAGTCTTGCCGGTGCTCCTTGAGTTGCTCCAGGTAAGGCGTGAGGGCGTAGTTTTTTCCCGGTGTCTCGGGAAATAGAAAGGGCCCGTGGAAACCCAAGCCGGCATTCATGGCGACGAAGCGCCTGGGCGAGGTCGCGGAAGCCGCCGCCCGGGTGAAGGCGGGCGTCATTGCCTCGAGCAGGGGCAGGGCGACGGCGACTCCGCTTCCCTTGAGGAAACGGCGTCTGTCCAGGGCGGTCCTGGTGGCTAAATAGGTCATGTTTCGATGGGTTTGTATTACTTGCTTTGAAATATACTGGAGCCGACCACGAGATAAATCAAGTCCCGGACGCGATAGCCGTTGTGGGCGGATTCCTTTACGATGCGCTCCACCTCGGCCCGGTCGGAAAAGCCCAGCTCTCGTCCGGTTGCGAAGGTGAGCAGTTTCCGGACGAGAGTCCGGGTCAAATTCTCTGGTTGGCCAGCCAGGTGGCTTTGAAATTCGATGAAACCGGCGAAGGCAAACCCATCCTCGAACGTTCCCGAGGCATCCACCACCGGGCCTTGACGATAGCTTACCTGGCGGCCCCTGGCGAAGCGATCAACCTTGGGGGCTTGGGGATTGAAGGAGCGGTAATGCTCGCGGTATCCGCCGATCGGGTTGAAGGATTCCAGGGCGAATCCGAGGGGGTCGAATTTTGCATGGCACCCGCGGCAGCTTTCCATGGAGCGATGCTTGGCCAGCAGCTCGCGCAGGGACTCGGCACCGCGAATATCCGGTTCCACCCCGGGTATGCCGGGCGGTGGTGGCGTGGGGCTTATTCCGAGGATGCGTTCCATCACCCACGTGCCACGCAGGACGGGCGAGGTGGTGGTGCCGTTGGCGCTTACCTTGAGGACGCTGCCTTGGGAGAGAAACCCGCCGCGGGGCGTGCCGGCGGGTAGTTTCACCTTGCGGATTTCCACGCCGGACACGCCTGGAATCCCGTAGTGCTCGGCCAGGCGTTCGTTGAGCATGGCGAAATTGGACTTCACCAGGTTGGTAGTGGGAAGGTTCGAATCGACCAGTTCCCGCAGGAATCCCTCGGTCTCCTTGACCATGAACCATTGCAGGGGGCGGTCGAACTCGGGAAAAAGTTTTTTGTCAGGCTCGGTGAAATCCATGTCCCGCAAGTCCAGCCACGACTCCGTGAAATCGGTCAGGAAGCGATCGAAGCGTTCGTGCTTGAGCAGGCGCTCGGTTTCTCTTCGCAGGGCACCGGGTTCCTTGGTCAGCTTGCCCTGGTAGGCCAGGCTGAGCAGTTCCCTCTCCGGCAGGGTCCGGCTGAGGAAAAGAGACAGGCGGTTGGCGAGAGCGAAATCGTCGAGGCGTCCTGGCTTTTCCCGCAAGTAGAGGAAATGCGGGGAAGAGAACAAGGCGGTGAAGACCGTCCGCAGGGCGCCCTCGAAAGGTTCCTCCTTCTCGCGTTCCTTCCTGAACAGGGCGCGGTAGGGGGCCACCTCGCCATCGGTCACGGGGCGGCGAAAGGCGAAGGTGGCCAGGCGCTTGATCGCCTTGGCTGCATCGACGGATTCGTTCTCGGAGACGATCTCGAAGGTTGCCTGGTAGGAAGACCTTTTTTTGTCCTTGGGGTTGCGGGGCTCGATTTCACGCCGAACAAGGTTCCCGAAGATCAATTGGTGCCCGCGACTGGGAAATTCCTTCACCAAGGGACCTTCCATGCTGGCCGAGAGAAAGGCGAAGCCGGGGCCCTTTAAATCGTCAATCGATTGGGCTCCCTTGGCCCGCTTGTAGTGCTCCGGATCAAAAAGGCCGTAGGGGTTAATGCGGAGCATGTATCTGTCCTCCAACCGAGCTTCCAGCTCGACGGTGGTCGGTTTTCCCGGTGGAAACGAGGCGAATCCTATCAGCGGTTTTTCCGATCCCGCCGCGTAGGACTCGCCCGAGATCGAAACCGCCACGGGCTTGTCTGACTGGTATGCGTAGCCGGTAACCCGTACGCGATACATGCCCGGCCTGGGTGTACCGCCTTCCCTTAGATGGCCACCCGAAAGGCCGCTGGTCGAGAAGCGAACCAGGGCTCCGTCACCCAAACGCTTGAGCGTCTTGCCTGCTTCGCGTTCGACTTCCGATTCCCGGTACGTGCACTCGATGAACTGGGGTTTCGGGGCCTCGCTCGTCTTGGCGATGGCTGCATCGAAGACCAGGCCCGCGGTCTCCAGGTAGCGCTGAAGGTGGGTCATCGATACACCGAGAGCCTCGCCCACCACGTCGAACTCGTGGGATCGTCCGTCCTCGGGCAGCATTTCCTCCAACTTCAGGTCGGTGCCGAAGAGGTCGTTCATGGCGTTCTGGTATTCCCGGCGGTTCAGGCGTCTCAGCACGGTGCCTTTTACACGCGCATGCTGCCTGGCCAAGGCTTGGCCCAGGCTCCGGTAGATTAAGGCGTGTTCCTCGCGAGTCGGTCGCTTCTTGACCTTGGCCGGCGGCATCTCGCCCTGGTTCACCCGATCAAAGACCTGAACCCACTTGGCGAAAGTCGCCTCATCGGCTAGATCGCGCCCCAGGGTTTCCAGGTCCAACCCGCCCTTGGCTGTGCCGTCCCCGTGGCAGTCAAAGCAGTGCCTTTCCAGAAAGGCCTCAGGTTCCTTGGGAAACAGGGTGGCGGCGGATAGCATCGACGCGCTGATCCACAAGAACAGGTATGTCGAAATTCGTTCCATCAATTTCCAGGCAATACTATAGGCCACGCTTTACGAAAAGCCAAGTTGGTTGCGGTGTGGTCCAAGGCTTGCCGGACCCGGTCGTCCTCGAATTTCAACGGGGTGGCATCGTCCTTTTCCCCGGGCTCCCGGGGGCCTAAAGGGAGGCATCGATGCGCGCGCTACGACGCCTTTCGATACGCTTCCAGGATCTTTTGATCCGGACACTTTACACGTTCCAGGAAAGCCAGCACCTTCCTTGCGGTTGCCGGGTCCTTGGGCACGGCCATCCTGGCGATTCGTTTGAACATGCGATTCTTCACCGTCGTGTTGTACAGCCCCTCGGTGGGGCAGCCGGGTTTGCCCTTGGCGGAAGACAGCGCCTCGAGGAAGGTGTTCCAGAAGCGGATCTGCTCCTGCGGGGTGGATGCGGTATCCTGGGCCGCGTCGACGAGGAGAACGTGGTAGGGGTTGAGGGTCACGCCGCTCTCCAGCAGTTTCATGCCGCCGCTTTTCCGCTGCTCCTCGGGCAAGAGGCGGAAGACCGAATGGGCGATGGTTGCGTCGAGGAAGCCTGTGCGATCGTAGTTTAAGGCCCACGCCAGGCACTGGTGATAGACCATCGGTTTGCGGTTGTGGAACTCGATCTCGTAGCCACCGGTCCGGTTGCTTCGCCTGAACCGGTCGTCAAAGGGCCAGGGGGTAAACGGGCCGGTCTTCTCGTCGCCGCCGGTGGCGTATTGTCCCCCCTCGCAACGGTAGGTATTCGTCTTCGGGTCGAAGCGGAAGGAGACGAAGGCGCAGTGTCCCGGTTGGGTGGCCTGGCAGGACGGGATGCCGAGGTTGCTTCCCCCGCGGGCGGCGATGGAGCCCATCGTCCCGCACACGCCTCCATCCTTGAGCATCATCTGGATGGTGGCATAGCTGAAGGCGTACGGTTTCAGGCGCCGGGCGGACTGCATGGTGAACTGTTGGGCGATCGCACCGATGTATTCGCCGATCTGGTGGAATTCACCCCGGTCGCGAAAGGCGATCCAGCGCTCCTCCCGTTCGCGCAAGGGCTGGCGATCCGCGGTGAGCATGGTCAGCATGGGCCAGGGGGCGGTCAGCGGGAAAAGGGGCCACTTCCGCTTGGCCTGCAGTGCCGGCGGGAATGTGTACTCGTGATTGCGGATCAGGTACGCGCAGCGTTCCGCCGGCGAAGGGAAGGGGTCGCGCCGGGCCGGGAGGAGCCCCTTTGCCTCGTAGGCCTCGCGGAACAGGCGGTAGGCCGCATCGAGCTTTTTCCGCTGGTCCCCGTGAACGGCCTCCGTGCTGTTCCAGTGGATCACCCGGTCGCCGCAGTCGATCTGGACATCATGCCCCTTGGACTTCATGTAGGAATTGAACGTCCACTGCAGTTCCCGGCTGGCCAGTACATCGGCGGCATAAAGGGTACGGCTCCGCTTTTCGGTTGCCGGTGCACGGTCCCCGGACGAGGCCGTTTCAGGAGCCGGTATCGCGATGCCACGCGCGTCGTACTTCAGCTCGGGAGGCTCAATCTTTCCGACCGGGACCTCGTCCTCGATGGTGTGCTCGTTGAGGAAGTTGATGATGTGGTCATGCAGGTCGAGTTCACGACCCGGGTCCCGGGTCTTGACCGCTTTGCGCGGGTCGCTACCGATGACCAGTTTCAGGGGTTTTCGGGGGCTGATATCCGCCTCCATCCCTTCCTTGGCGCTCACCAGCGCCGCGGCGAGAGCGAGCTGCCGGTAGGTCTCGAAGCGTGCCTGCCCCAGGTCAAGCCGGAGCGAATAAAGCCACAGCAGGACCTCCTCCGGCTGGTGGTGCGCGGCATAGACGCCGGTGGCCATATCCGGATGCCCATCGACCCAGGCCACGAATCCCGGGGGGAGGGTGGTCCCTTTCGCCTTGAGTTGGGCCAAGGCTTCGTTCCTGGCCAGGGCGAGGTAGGCCGTGCGCAGCTTTGGCGTAAAGGTGTAGTTCTCGCTCGCGCAGATGCGCAGCAGGTGTTCCCTGGCCTGATCCGCCGGCGGGTCGACGGCGGGGGAAGAGGCCGGTAAGGCCACGGCCACCAGGGCAAACAAGGTGATTCGCGTACGTTTCATGCGCTTGGCATAGCACCTTTCAGGGTCGGTTGAAACCACCGATTCCCATCACCACCACCCGCCGGCGCGCTCCGCCTGGTGCTTGTACTACGTGGGCGCGCGAGGGCCTAAGGCCACCGTGCGCGGTGCCGGTGGTGGGGCGTTCCTTAGCGAGAAGCAGCCTGCTTGATGTATGCGGGAAGGTCTGCCTTGGCGACGGCGTTTCGCACTTTTTGGGCCGCATTCGAGCTTCCCGCCTGTTCCATCCGCTGGGCGGCAACCAGTGCGGCTCGCGCAGCAGCGCGTTTTGCTTCTCCTTCGCCTTTCTTCAGCACCGAGAGAATGGCCTGGGTAGCATCGTCGGTTGCCACTTGGGCCAATGCGGACAGTGCGGCCCCGGTGGCGGGCGCTTGTTCGTTTTTGCCTCGGGCTATTTTTGCGAGTGCGGGTACGGCAGACTTTTCGCGGCGATCGCCGAGTGAAATGATGGCACCCACGCGAAGATTGCCCTTAAGGGTCTGCAGCGCGTCGATCAAGGCCTTGCCGGCCGAGGCATCAGGGATGCGCTCCAGCCCGTCCCGGGCATAGTCGTGTAAGTGTTCGTCGGCAAGTAATTTTGCCAGTACGGGTACGGCCTTTGCACTGCCGAGTCGTCCGAGTTCGTCGCAGGCCTTGGCTTTTTCAT
>JAPYUI010000227.1:3238-6055 GCA_029936175.1 Kiritimatiellia bacterium | reverse complement strand
CTCAGGGCGGCAGGCGGCTCCCCCCGGTACGAGGAGTTCCCCAATACCGGCCATAACGCCTGGAAGCCGACCTATTCGAATCCGAAGTTGTATACCTGGTTGTTTCAACAGAAACGCTAACGGATGTT
This sequence comes from Kiritimatiellia bacterium, assembly GCA_029936175.1. Classification (GTDB taxonomy): domain Bacteria; phylum Verrucomicrobiota; class Kiritimatiellia; order SS1-B-03-39; family UBA6053; genus JAPYUI01. Next base: position 5,927 of record JAPYUI010000227.1, on the reverse strand, counting down.
CAGCTATTCACCAACACCCCTCTGCGGGAACCCTGTTGATCGCACCGTCTCAATGCATAGTGCAAGCTACATACCCTGTGGGATGAAAATACAATGATAAGGAAATGGAGCATGGTGTTTATCCTCTGCCTGGGCACGGTCTGGTCGCAGGAGGCGAAGAAGCCGTCTGACCCGGCACTGGATCTCTATTACGGGGCAAACGGTTTGTACAACCGCAAGCTGTACCCGGTTGCCATCCAGCAATATCAACAGTTCCTGAAAAAATTTCCCAAGCACGAAAAGGCCACCCATGCCCGCATGGGTCTCGGCCTCAGCCTGTTTGCCGCGGGTGAGTACACCGAAGCGATCCCCATTCTCCAGAAACTGGCCAAGGACAAAAAGCTTCCCCAGCAAGGCGAGATCCAACGCATGCTCGCCCAATCTCAACTCAAGACGGGCAAAGCCGATGCGGCCGAAGCTTCCTTCCTCGCTGCACACAAGTCTGCCGGGGATGACGACGCGCGCCTGAAAGCGGAAGCAGGACTTTGCGAGAGCCTCTATCAGCAGAAAAAATGGGTGGAACTCATCAAATATGGCGAAAAAATCATGGCCGGCAAGGGTCCCCTCGCGGAACGCGTCCGGTACCAGCGGGGCATGGCCCAGTTTGAAAGCAAAACCTATGCAGAGGCGATCAAGACCCTGAACCCCTTTGCGAATCTGCTCAAGGACTCACCCTTTGCGCACTATGGCCAATTTCTCCTCGCGGAATCGGCGCGCCACGCTGCGGACCACCCCAAGGCCCACGAGGTACACCAGCAGGTGGTCAAGGGGCCGCCAGGACCCCACTCCGCGGATGCGGCCTACCTGCTCGGCTTCGTTTCCTTCACGATGGACCAGCACGACCTGGCCATCCTGGAACTGGAAGGCTTTATCAAGGCCAACAAGGATCACAGCCATGCGCCGATGGCCAACCTACTGCTCGGCCGGAGCTACCTGGAAAAGAAAAACTTCAAACGCGCAACCGAACTCCTCAGCCAGGCCCTCACCAATCCCGAACAGGTTGAAGAGGCCACGTTATGGCTCGGCCGGGCCTACGCCCGGCAGGAACTGTTCAAGGAAGCCGAAGCGGTGCTGAAGAAAGTCCATGGGAAGGTGGAGAACCCCCGCCTCGCCCCGATACTGCTCTTTGACCTCGCGAACGCATACTTCCACCAGGAGGCCTTCAAGGAGGCCGGGGAAGCCTACGGGGAGTTCCTGCAGCGGTACAAGGAACACGAGCAAAGCGCGGGGGCGATGGAGCAACGCGTGCACTGCCTGCACCGGACAGCTGAGCACCGTGCCTGTGTCACGCAATGCGACGCCTTTATAAAACAATTTGCAACGGACGAAAGGGCCCACGAGATCGCCTTCCTGCGGGCGGAAAGCCTGTTCCTTGAGGGACTCAAGGAGGAAGCGTCAAAGGCCTTTGAGGGCCACGTTGGACAGTATCCCAAGAGTCCCCACAAAAACATCGCACGCTTTCGTGCCGGGCAAATCGCCTACGAGAAGGAAGATTGGAAAACGAGCCTGGTCCTTCTTGCCCCACTGATCGCCGAGAAGGTTGAGGAGGAAGCCCTGACACAGCTTAAATACCTCGCCGGCACATGCGCCTACCAACTGGAAGACTGGAAGCAATCCGCGGAATGGCTGGAGGCCTTCGCAAAAGAACAGGCCAAGGCCGTCAATGTGGATCTCGCACTCCTCACCGCGGGACTGGCCAGCGAAAAAGCCGGCGATAAAGGTCATGCCGTCGAACTCCTTGCCAAGGTACCCCTCGCCAGTGCCCAGTCCGCCCAGGCCCTGGTGGAAGCCGGGCGGATACGATACGATGCTGAGCAATATGCCGAAGGCCGCGCCAGCCTTCAGCAAGTCATCCAAAAACATGCCGACAGTCCCTTTTGTGCCCCCGCGGAATACTACCTGGGCTGGATCGAAAGAAAATCCGGCAACCAGGCACTGGCCGCCGAACACTTCGGCCGGATGGCCGACCAGTTCACGGAGCATCCCCTTGCCGAGGACGCCCGGTTGCAACAAGGCGTGAATGCGCTGGCCGCCGATCAACTCCCTGCCGCCCAGGTCGCCTTTGAAGCCTACCTGGCCAAGTATCCCAAGAGCACCCGTGCCGACCGGGTCCTCGTCCAGCTTGGGACCGCCCTGATCAAGGCCGAGCAATGGGCGGAGGCGGTCAAACACCTGGACCGGGTAATCAAGCAGCACAAGGACTCCCCGTTCCACGGTCGAGCCCTCTACGATGCGGCCTGGGCAAAGAAAGCCCTTGAGCAGGACGAGGCCGCCATCCAAATTTACACCCTTCTGCTGGGTGAGCACCCCGATCACGAACTGGCCGAAGCCGCCGGACTCGAGCTCGCCGAACTGGAATACGAGGCCAAGGCCTTTGACACGGCGGCGAAACGCCTGGAAAAGCTGCTCAAGGCCTGCAAGGAGCCGAATCTGCGTGAGCGGGCCCTCTACCGCCTGGGTTGGTGCACATCCGACCTGGGCAATACCAGTGCTTCTGCCAAAGCCTTTGAACAACTCCTGTCCGAGTCACCGGACTCGTCCCTGGCTGCCTCCGCGGCCTTTCAGGCAGGCGAAGCCCGGCTACAGATGAAAGAATTCGCGCCGGCCTATCAACACTACGTGAAGGCGGTTGCGATCGAGCGGAAGGGAA
>JAPYUI010000227.1:0-3138 GCA_029936175.1 Kiritimatiellia bacterium | reverse complement strand
TGGGCGAATGCCGAATGGCCCTGAAGCAATATGATGAAGCCCTCGCCGAGCTGGTGAAGGTGGAAGTGAATTACGCGTATCCCGAATACAGTTCCAAGGCCCTGCTCGAGATGGGCAATGCCCTGATCCAAAAGGGCAACATGGAAGCCGCCCAGTCACAGTTCCGCGAGGTCGTGGAAAAATACCCTGAAAGCGAAGCGGCCAAGGTCGCCAAGATACAAATTAAATAAACACTCGCCACGATATGGGCGATGGAGAAAACCATGCAAATGAATAATAAGACCACCGTCAAGTGGATGATTCTCGCCGGGTGCCTTCTGGTGACCGGGCCGCTCCTGAGCTACGCCCAGGAAGCGATGCCCCCGCCCGCCCAGGGAGAAAGCCCGACCAATGAACGGGTGACCGTACTGAAGCTGATCCTCAGTGGCGGACCGGTAATGATCCCACTCGGGTTCGCATCCATCATTGCGCTGGCCATCACCTTCGAGCGCATGAACAGCCTGCAGAAACGAAAATTGATCCCCCAGGATTTCATGCGGGGCTTGAAGGATGCCTACGATTCGGATCCCGTGAACCTCGAGAAGGCCATCCGTTATTGTGAAGGCCACCAAGGTCCCGTCGGACGCATCTTTAAAAGCGGCCTGATCAATATCGACCGGGGAATGGATAAGGCGGAAAAAGCGGTGGAAGACGCGGGAGGAAAGGAGGTCGACAAGCTGAAACGCAGCCTGCGCGGCCTGGCTATTATCGCCTCGGTTTCCCCCCTGCTCGGCCTGCTGGGGACCGTATACGGGATGATTGAGGCCTTCCAGAAGGCGACCGATGCCGGAATGGGCAAGGCCAACGTCCTCGCCGGTGGAATCTACGAGGCCCTGGTCACCACCGCGACTGGCCTGACCATTGCGGTTCCGGCCCTGCTTATTTTTCAATATTTCAGCGCCCGCGTGGACGCCATCGTCGATGACATCGATGACATGGGGATCGACTTTATCGAGCACATCCACCAGCAGCGCAAGTCTTCCTCCCCGGACGACCCTCGAGAGGCCTCATGAGAATTCGGCGTGATACGAACAACGAAGGCGAGTTGATCAACATCTCTTCACTACTCGACGTGATGTTCATTCTCATCATCTTCTTCCTCGCGACAACGACCTTTCAGCAGGAGGAACGGGACCAGAAAATCAACCTACCGGATTCTGCCGATGGCCAGACGAGCCTGAGCGCATCCTCCTCGGTCATCGTCATCAACGTGCGGGACGATGGGACCTACCTGCTCGGAAACCGCGTCATGGAACTCCCGGACCTACAGCAGCAGTTGATTGCTGCGGTCAAGAAAAGTGACCAGCAGAAGGTCCTGGTTCGCGGCGACCAGCACGCCCTGCACGGCATGGTCGCCGCTGCAATGCTCGCCTGCAAACGCTCAGGCATCCACGAGGCCAATATCGGCTACGAGCTCCCCCAGCAGTAAACCATCGTGAAACGAGCACTTATACGCTGTACCTGGGTCGCCCTGGTCGCCTTGACCTTGGCCGCCTTGGTCTTCGTCTTCCACCCGAATAACTGGCAATACTATACGGACGGCATTTCCCTTCGCCAATCCGCCCGCGAGGCCGATGTCCGGATCATGCTGTGGGAAGAGCCGGAAGAACTCGTCCATGACTTCAACGCCTTGACCAACAACATCGAACCCGTCGTGTCCTCCGATGGCCGGATGATGGTTTTCGCCCGCGGACAGGCAAAGAAGAATGCCGACCTGTACACGGCCGAGTGGGACGGGCGCAGGTGGAGCAAGCCGGAACCGATCGACCATATCAACACCCCCTTCGATGAACTGGGCCCGGAACTCAGCGATGACCTGACGCTGCTCTATTTCTATTCTGACCGTGAAGGCGGCCTGGGCAACTACGACATCTGGGTTTCTGCATGGAGTGGCAGTTACTGGGACAAGCCCGTCAACCTTGGCCCCGCCGTCAACTCGCCCTTCAACGAGTACGACCCCGCGCTCACTCCGGGGGACGACCGGCTGTTCTTTTCTTCCAACCGTCCGCAAAATCTGCCGGATGAGGCCATGTCAAAGTCCTGGCAGGCGACCTTGCGTGAACTCGTTTCCCAGGCCGACTACGACATCTTCCGGGCACAGATCATGGCGGGCCAGGTCATCACCAACCAGGTATCCCCAGGCACCAACGCGGTCGCCTATGCGGATTGGGATCCACGCAGCCTTGCCGGGATCATTCCCGAATTCCATCCCGCCGAGCGCGTTGCCCTGCTCAATACCGGGCAGGACGAGGGCCAGGTCGACTTCACCCGGCGGGGCGACTTTATTTATTTCAGCTCCAACCGGGAAGGCGGGATGGGCGGCTTTGACATCTACCGAAGTCGAATTCTCGAGAGCCTATTCGTCGATGTTGAACGCGTGGGCCGCCCCATCAGCAGTACGGAAGACGACATGGACCCCGCCCTGTGGATGGAGGGACACAGCCTCGTGTTCAGTTCAAATCGAGCATCCGATACCGGCCTGGATTTCGTGCTCTACCAGAGCACCAGCCGCGAGGTCTTCGCCCAATTTGAAAATGCCCGGCTCGCCGCACTCTGGGAATGGGTCAAGGTCAACTGGTGGATCCTCCTGCTCATGGCGCTGGGCCTGGCGGCCTTGTGGTGGCTACTCAAACTCTTCATCGACCCCGCTAAACGCCAGTCCATGGATCTATTGACCAAGTGCGTCCTCGCCTCGGTGCTCCTGCACCTTATCCTACTCTTCATGCTCAGCCTCTGGTTCCTAAGCCAGGTTATTGTCGAGTCTACCCGTGGCCCAATGGAACTCGCGGTGAACGATGCAGCCCTGGCGAAGGAGAAGGTCTCGCTGGCCCTGCGCGAGGAGGTCACCAAGCTGAAATCCGCCCGCTCAGACGTACCCATGGAGCAGAAGATCGAGCGCATGGAACTGCCGGACTTCGAACCGGCCAAGCAATTGACGGACCTGCATTTTGACACGCCGGTTCCCCACGACTTTGTCGTCGACTACCAACCCGTGAAGGAAAGCGAAGTCCCTGCGGAAGCCCCGGATGCCCCGGATATCCAAACCGAGCTCCCTGCTTTTGCCATGGAAGCCACGGCGGTCCGGATGGAAACGCCGGA
>JAPYUI010000460.1 GCA_029936175.1 Kiritimatiellia bacterium | reverse complement strand
GCAAGGATGGGCAACCTTCACTCGAGGTAGTGAATCCGGTGGTCGCAAGCCATGGAAAGGTTCAGCAAGGACCGGCAACAATGGGCATTAGCGGGTTCGAGTCGACTCACTTCGCCGCGTTTATTTTTTTGGACAGTTCCGTCAAGAGTTCCTGGCCTCGGTAGACCCGGGATGCGAGCAAGGCGAATTTATCTATCCCGCGTTACCGGGCATCATTTTCCCCGGGGCTTCCTGTCAGCCCGCTCAAGCTGCCAGGTGGAGATGTTCTCATCCGCCCCGGGAAGAGGCTTGTTGACTGCCCAGCAGCAGGCATTGACGAGCATGCGGTTGAAGGATGCCTCGGCAAAGTCACCGGGATGCCCGAAGGACGTCCCGAAAACCTTTCCACCCCATTCATTCTCCCAGGCCCAGGCCACGACGTCCGACTCCTCACGGTTCACCTGGATCACGCCGTAGTTTTTCTCCAGCAATCGATCCTTGCCGACTCCCCTCCCGATGGCCAGGGGAAGGCATCCCGCCTCCAGGCGCGTGAGGTAAAGCGTTCCGGGTGACACCCACTCGGTCTTCTCGACGTTTGTCATGATCGGGTGGGAACGATACTTGGCAACCGTCTGGATATCCGTTGTGCCCCCCTGGTGCACGACATAGGGCGTCCCCAGGGCCCGCCGGCCAAATCCGTCATTCCACTCGAACCGGGGGTGCGCCTTGTCGTAGCGGAAAGAATGATTGGCGGTGCGCAACCCGATCACCGGTTTACCGGACCTGAGGTAGTCCTCGATGGGTTGCCATTCCTTGTCCGGCAGCTTGAGAAAACGCATGAAGAAGATGGCCAGGTCGGCGTCCCCCAAGGCCTCGATCCCCGAAAGGACCTGCTCGGTTTTTCCCTCCGGGTTCCCTTCGCCCATGACCACGGTGCTCCGAAAGCCAAACCGTTCCAGCTCCTTGGCAAAAAGCGGCAGGGTTAATTCCGGGGAATAATGAAGCGTGCCGACAACCAGCACGGCATGGGGGGGCTTCTCCACGGCATGTACGTGGCCCTGGGGGCAAAACGAGAAGGCCAAAAGAAGGCCCGACAAGATCTGTTTCATGTGCATGGGCAGGTTCAAGCTGACACGAGGTGCCATGCTTTGCTCCGGGAGGAAAAATGCAAGGGCCAAAGGGCGGAATTTCGTCCCATGTTCGAGGTCAGGGAATCCTACAGGAAGCACATCACATAGGCAGCCCCAGCCCTACCCCGGGCAGGAAAAATCCACCCGGCCTAGGGCTCGACCACCCGCATGTCCCAGAAGTCCTTGCCCAGCACGA
>JAPYUI010000459.1 GCA_029936175.1 Kiritimatiellia bacterium | reverse complement strand
AGTGGCGTGGTAGCGATCAGCGATCGCATGGAAACCCTCAGTCGGATGGCGGAAGAGCACGCGGATCTCGCTACGAGTACGCTTTTTGAAGCGGAAAAGAAGTCGACCGTGGACCACCAGAACAAGGTGATCGGATCGTTGGCAGAGATGCTGGTCGAGCTGGAGAACTGGGCGGGGCGCCTGGATAAATTCCTGACTGCCGAGGAATACCATAAACTCTACGAAATGCTCACCAGCCTGCGGGGTGAGATGGTGAAGACCCTTGATCAGCATCGCCTCCTGGCCGGCGTGATTGAAGCCGCTCCGAAAGATGCCGTGGACGGCATCAAGCCGGTAGTCGAAGCCTTGGCTTTGTATACGGCCAATCCTGAACTGCCACGTTATGTCTGGCTGCGTATACGCACTGCGGAAGATGAGGTGAAGCAGGAGGAAGCCGCGCTGAAGCGGAACCCTGAAGATGCGCTGGCTCGTGTGCCTCAGTCGGATCGGGCGATTCGTCATGCAATAGGGGAAGTGACCGAGACCCAGGCCCAGGCGCGACGGAATGCAATGGCGGTGGAGCTGGGTGAATTGAATCGTGGAACGGAATCCCTGATGCGCGCTTCAGCCGCGGTCTTGCGCACAGGCGAGGTCTTGGAGAAGTGGGGCAATGCGCCCGAACACATTGTCGAGCAGTCCAGGGTCTTGCTGAGCAAGGTTCGCGCGATTGCCAGCCATGTCTCGGAAGGTGTCCACTTTACGGCGCCGCAAGCAGTAAAGGCGCTTGCGGATTTGGGTCGACCGGTGCCGAATGAAGTTATCAGCCCTGCGCTGTTTCGCTCCCTGGGTTACCAGTTGGACCAACCGGTTCTGGTCTTGAGGAGAGACATGCTGGAGACGGCACGCAAACTGGAGCAGACCGTTCTCGAGGAATTGGCGGCCCTGACAAATCTTGAAGCGCCCATGGACGGAATGGTTGAGCTGGAGACGATGCCGATTAGCAAGGAATTGCGTATCTTGGCCGATGAAGGCCTGATGCAGTCCCCTTCTATTGGTGCTGCCCTGCATGATGGGGCGAACGTGGAAGAGAAGGCTGAGGACCGGGAAAAACTGGTGTTGCGTAACCTCAATCGCGGACGCGTGCTTGCTGACATCAAACGGGAAGAACTTGAGGACATGCTGGAGTTGGCACAGTTGATGGCACTGCTGGCGGAGAAGCAGTTGAAGGTGGCCGAGAAGGTCCAGGAGATCATTCATCCAGAAGACCCGGAACCTCCCGAACTGGTGGTTCCGCCGGAGCCTCCCCCGGAAGTCACCGAGCCCGAACC
>JAPYUI010000458.1 GCA_029936175.1 Kiritimatiellia bacterium | reverse complement strand
GTGGTGTCCCTGAGGACGTTGTTGGGGAGATCGGAGAGGGGGAGAAAGGGGGTTGCGGGGGGAAGAGGGGTGGAATGAGCTCAGAGTGACTGGGTGAACCGCGGTCGGGCAAGTGTAAAATCGCAAAAAGTGGAAACTATTTGAGGAGGAGGCACTTTTGGGGGCAAAAAGAGCCTCCGCACAGCCGATTCGTTGTCTTCACTGAGGCTCGTGGACGCAGTTTTCCCGAGCCCCTTTGAGCGGCGTCAGGAATCTTCGAGGATCAGGGTAAGGCCATCGCCGAGCGGGATCTCTTTGGGGCTCCATGCCGGGCTTTGGTCATACTGTCTGGAATCATCCCCTACAGGCTTCCTTTCCTGATTGAACCAGTTCAGGTTTGGTTCGTCGTCGGGTATCCATTCCTTGATGGCCTGCCAGTGGGACGTTGACGGCGCCATCGGCCGGTCCCGGAGCCGTAGCCTCGAGGATCGGCTGATTGACCGGGCGTCCGTCCAGGTCCCAGGAATCGTCGATTGCTCCGAGCATGTGGTGGAGAATGGTAGGCGCGAAATCAACATTGGATGGCTGGAACTCGATCGAGACCGGCGTGCCGTCCAGTCGGCTGAGCAGAAAGAAGACGTTCATTTCCTTGGCGGACGACCCGCCGTGACCACCGCTATCGGTCCGTCCGTGATCGGTCGCCAGCAGCACCAGCCATTCTTCATTGGAGATGGTGGGGCGGTTTTGGATCGCCGCGATCAATTCGGCCATGTAGCCGTCGACGGTTTCAACTCCCGCGATGGTTTGGGGCGCCAGGGTGCCGTAACTGTGAGCGAGAATATCGGGGTTGCCATAATAGACGAAGATCGCATCCGGATCACCGTTGGTCAGGATCTGCACGGCTTGCTGCGTCACTTGTGCATCCCCCGGGCCGTAGCCGATGGTATCTCCGTCCAGGGTGATCCGATCGTCGATCTGGTTTGAGATCATGGTATTGAAGGGAAGCCAGTCGGTGATGGCTGCAGTCTCAAGCGCCGGTTGTTGCTGCTCGAGCCGGGTCAGAACATCGGGATAGGTGTCGAAATGGAGAGGCGGCAAGAAGGAATTGCCTGTCACCCCATGCTTGGCATTGCCGACCCCGGTAAGGATGTCGGACCATCCGGGACCACTTGAGGTTGGAAACGAAACCGTCAAGGCATCGTCCCGATATGCGCCGGCTGCCACCAGGGCATCATAGTTGGGAGTAGACGCCAGCGTGATCTCGTCGGGCCGCACACCATCGATTCCCACAAGGAGAACTTTCGGGACTGCCCACGCCATGGGCGAGGTCA
>JAPYUI010000024.1:29504-35088 GCA_029936175.1 Kiritimatiellia bacterium | reverse complement strand
CTGCAGGCCCTGGTCCAGGCCTTCATCGATGCCGGTCCCTTCGATGCGCTACCCCTGGCCTCGGTCAAGGTGCTTCGCTTCGTGTCGGCCGATTCGGTCGCGTCCGATCTCACATCCATCCGGGAGGCCCTGCACCTGCACCGGGATCGCATGGCGCAGTTCTCCCGGCGCTTCAACATCGAGGTGGTCCTTCACCTGTACCTGGAAGACCTGCAGGCCGAAGCCCTTGGCGAAATAGCCGACTTCGCCTGGTCGGAGAGCCTGGATGAGTTGGGCCTCTTCTATCAATTCTCGGAACGCGAGGTGGCGCAAAGCCACGCATTGCAAGGCGAGCTGGCCGCCCTGCTCCAGTTTCCGGCCTTGAACCATCCGAATATCCGGCTCGGCAATTTCCCGTTCTGTTTTTATCCCGTCGCCGATTTCAGGTTCGCGTACCGGGATGCCGTCAGTGGACTGAAAGGCCGGATCGGCGGGCAGCGTGACGTGGTGAAGGAGGTCGGGCGGGCAGCCTTCGATTTTTCCGGCCCGTGTGCGGCTTGTCGTTGCCGCCAGGCCTGCTACCACTTTACAGATATCGGGGAACACCCCGAGAAGGTCGATACCCTTTGCCCACGGGCGGAATCGACCCTGGTATTTGCCGGCGGCAGTATCACTGAATCGGAGCTCGAGGCCGATCCGGACCGGGTCTGGACGCGCCCGGTGGAGCAGGGCGACCTGCTTGCAGCCGTGCTGGAAGGCTTTGAAACGATTCTCCTCATCGACGGCTACTTTCACACGAAATTTCCCTGCACGACCCTCGAGGTCATGTTGGCCATCGAGCAGGGCGTGAATGTTTTTGGAGCGGCGAGCATGGGGGCGCTCCGCGCGGCCGAGCTGGAAGCCTACGGCATGACCGGGATGGGGTACGTTTTCGACACCCTGAAGCAACAGGACATCATGGGCTATCACCTGGTGGCCCAGACCTATCACGAAGACGACCGCCCGCTCACGGTTCCCCTGGTCGAGATCCGCTACTTCCTGGAACAGGCTCTTGCGGCGGGCCTGCTCGATGCCGAGGCCTTCCGGGAGGCCCTGGACCTGGCGGAGCAGATTCCTTTCATGCAGTTGAACTGGCGGGTCTTCTTCGCGCGGGTGTCGAGCGAGGCCCTGCGATCGTTTTACGATGAGCAGGGCGCGTCCGCGTTTGAAGTAAAGCGCCAGGATGCGCAGCTCCTGCTGCAGGCCTATAAACAAACCCTGCTCAATCGCCAACCGGGCTGGGTGAAGCAACACTATGCCGACATGAAGGAGCGGATGATTTCCCGGCTGTTCTCGAAGTACGACGAGTCCCCGGACCGGAGCCTGCCCACCGATTGGCGGGAAGGGCAGGGCGATGATGTACAGGTCAATCATGACCGGCGAAGCTGTTCCGCGGAGGAAACCATTCGGCGTGCCCGGCACTTTTTCGCCGACATGGATATTCCCGTGGCGGAAACAACCTACTACGACGAGGTGCGGGCCAGTTTCATTATCAGTGCCTTCCTCGTGCCCTTTTACTTCCTGGATTATTACCCCTCCTCGGCCACTGGGAACGGGGCGCGCCGCGAAGATGCCGAGGCCGGGGCCTGGATGGAGCTGGTCGAGCGGGCCTCGGTCTGTGGCATGCATATTCGCGATCATGCCGAGCGCGACTGGCCGGATGCGCATTTCCCGGTGACGGACCTGCCCCAGTACGTTAACTGGGGCACGCGTGCCGAGGTGAAGGAGCATCTCACGCACCTGCACGGGCTTGTTCGCGTGAGTGATATCGCGACCGGTGACGCGGTGATTATTCCCAAGTTTGCCACCATGTTCCACTATTCGGGTACCGACGGCTACGCTTCCGGCAACACGCGCACGGAGGCACTGCTCTATGCCCTGTACGAGTTGGTGGAGCGCGATACCTGCCAGATGATCCTGCGGGATGAGGCGTTGCGGAACCGCCTGTCCGATTGCCTCCTGGATCCGAAGGTGCTCGATGAAGCGTCGCAGGCACTGATCGGGCAAGCCGCCGAGCGCGGGTGCCGGATGCTGGTCTTCCTGCTGCCGAATCTCTACGACCTGCCCTGCATCATGGTCCAGGTATATGATGAGAACCAGCGGGTGCAGGTGCATGGGGGTGTCGCGGTGCGTGCGGATTTGCGGGCTGCCGCGTCCTCGGCCCTGCACGAAGCCTGGATGCAGTACATCACCTATTACGCGGGCACCCGGGATGATTATCAACCCTTTGCCGCGTCCAAGCGGGCGGCCATTGCCTATGCCAATGCGCGCGCCCTGTATTTTGACGAGGCGGGAACGGTGCCCCTGCCGGAGGGGAAAAGCTTTGCCGGCCTGGCCGATGAGCTGGACCACCTGGTCCGATCGCTGCTCGACGAGGACATCGAGCACATCCTGGTTGCCGACACCAGCCCGCGGGAGGACTACCGGTTGCACAGCGTGAAAGTCATCGTCCCGCGCCTCGAACTCTGGTTTTGCCCGAAATATCAACCTTCCCCTTTCTTTGCCGAGCGGGTAGAACGCCTGAAAGCACGATGAAGCTTCAACCCGCGATACGCCTTGAGAATGGATGGTGCGAGGCACTCGATCGAACGGTCGAGGGTCTAGAGACGGCCCTGCACCGGGTGTACACCTGTCACTACGAGGGGCACGTGGTTGGTGAGGATTTCCACTGGGGCCGCCTGCACATTGACGGCCTGGAATTCTCGCCGATGGGGAAAGGGACCTCGGCCCTGGCGTGCAAGGCGAGCACCTATGCCGAGGCCCTGGAGTGGCTGGCCGTCCAGCGCCGGCGCGACGTGCCGGGCTACGCACGCGTAGAGGCGCCTCCGGCGTCGCCGGAGTCCCGGATGCTCGAGGGCTTGCTCGGGCATATTGACCTGCTTCCTGAACAAATCGACGAGGTCAGGAGGAGCGAAAGTGCCCGGCACTGGGTCGATGGATGGTCGTTCAGCGCGGACGAAGCGACCCGGTTGCCCCTGGAATATATCCACGCGATCAGCGGTACCAACGGCCTGGCTGCAGGGAACTGCATGGAAGAGGCCGTGGTCCAGGGCATGAATGAAATCTTTGAACGCCGGGCGGTGATCACCGCGGTGAAAAACCGCTTGGTCCTGCCGAGTATCGATCCCTCGAGCATTGCGCACGGGGGTATCCAGGGGCAATTGACCTTCCTGGAGGATCAAGGGTTGCAGGTGACGATCAAGGATCTATCCTTTGGCGGGGTGCTGCCTTGTGTCGGCGTTTACGTTCGTGACCCGGCGGTTGATCCCGGCTGGCAATCGCACCACGTGTTCAAGGCCGCGGCGCATTTCGACCGTGCACGTGCGCTGACGAGCTGCCTGACCGAGTATATCCAGTTGACGGCGTCTTCCCACGCGCTCGGCAGCGCAGCCGATCATCAGAGGATGCTCTGTGACGACGAGACGGATAATTTTCTCCCGCTTTTCTGGTTTGGCTATGTACCTTTCCAGGATGCCGGTTTCCTGGAGGAAGGCGACGGGATCGCCTTTGACCCGGGGACGGCTTTCCCCAACTGTCTCGAGGATATCGAGCGTGGACAGGCCCTGCTCGAGCAACTCGGGTTGGACCTGTTGGGGGTTGACCTGGGGGACCCGGCGCTCGGCTTTCCCGTGATCCAGGTCATCATCCCCGGATATTCCGATATTCTTCCTTATCATCCGGCTTCGAGCCCAGTATTGTTCAAGGGGTGGACGCGCGACCTGCCCATGGGGTATATCAAGGGCGCAGCGGATGCGCTTGAACCCTGCAACGTGGCGGAACTGTTTCCGGATTGGTAAACCAGGACCTGGTTAATTATGATACATAAGAACCGTACAAAGATCGCCCTGGTCAACATGCCCTTTGCCTCCCTGTACATGCCCTCCCTGGCCCTCACCCAGATGGCGCATCTGCTGGAGGAGCAATACGGTGACCGGGTGGATGTCTCCGTGCATTACCTGAGCTTCGACTTCGTGGATTTCATGGGCGATCTTGACCTCTACAACCATGCGCACCTCGGTGAAGGCTTTATCACCGGGATCGGTGAGTGGTTTTTCCGCCAGGCGGCCTTTCCGGATGCCGAGGATAATTCCGAGCATTATTTCGATCGTTTTTACTTTGCCGACGACCCGGAGACCCGGCGTATCCGGGAGGCCTTTACCGAAAAGCGTACCCGGTTAAATGTGTTCCTGGACGAGCTGATCGAACGCTACAACCTGGCCCAGTGCTCTATTGTTGGCTTCACCACCCTGTTCTCGCAGACCGTGGCCTCTTTTGCGCTGGCCCAGCGCCTGAAGGAGCAGGACCCCGGGATCACCACCGTGGTCGGCGGAGCCGCCTGCGACGGGATCATGGGCATGGAATTCGCCAAGCTCGTTCCCCAGGTGGATTATATATTCTCCGGGCCCTCCCTGATAACCTTCCCCCGCTTCGTCGGTCATTGCATGGACGGTGATCGCGCGGCCTGCGACGCGCTCAACGGCGTGTTCAGCAAGACCAACCGTGCGTGTTGGCCCCAGTCCGGTGAACCCGCTGCCCTTCCGGAGCAGGCGCCCTTGCAACTCCTTGGCGATGACCAGGACATCAATCGCAACATCCCACTCGATTACGCACCCTTTCTCGATGACATGGAACGCACGCTCCCGCCGGAAGGACAACGACCGGTCCTGTTGTTCGAAACCTCGCGCGGTTGCTGGTGGGCGGAGAAGGCGGTGTGCTCGTTTTGTGGATTGAACGGCCTGCAGATGAAGCACCGGCATATGCATCCGGACCAGGCCTTGAAGCACATTCAGGCGCTGTTCCCCTATGTGGAGCGCTGCCCCAATTACATGGCGGTCGATACCATTCTTCCCAAGGGCTACACGAGCGATGTTTTCCCCCGCTTGAATCCACCGGAAGATATGAAGATGTTTTACGAGCTCAAGGTGGATATCAGCGAGGCGGAAATCAAGACGCTGAGCGAATCCGGCGTCGTCGCTTTTCAACCCGGTATCGAGTCGCTAAACACGGATACCCTCAAGCTGATGCGCAAGGGCACCTCGGCTTTTCGCAACATCATGTTCCTGAAAAACTGCGGGAAATACCCGGTAAGCCTGGACTGGAACCTCTTAATTTATTCCCCCGGCGAGCCGGAGTCGACCTTCGAGAAATACCAGCAGGATCTCCCCCACCTGATGCACCTCGCGCCGCCTTCCGGGGTCTACCCGATCAGTTTCGCGCGTTTCAGCCGGTATTTTGATGACCCCGAGGCCTTCGGGTTGGACCTCGCTCCGCAGGATTTCTATGCGCTGACCTATCCCTTTGCCGCCGAGTGCGTATTCAACGTGGCCTATCACTTTACCGATCGCGGGGCCGACACCGAGCGCATCAATTTCTGGCTGGACCAGTTGAATACCACGGTTGCGCGATGGCGGGAACGCTGGACGGGAGGCGATGGCCAGTCCCAGGCGCGGCTGTGTTTCATGGAGGATGAGCCGGTCGTGTACGATTCGCGGGGTGGCATGGAAAAGGAATACGCGATCGGCGAAGCCGGTCGCCGGGTACTTGAATTCTTGAACAAGCCGGGCGA
>JAPYUI010000024.1:27060-29404 GCA_029936175.1 Kiritimatiellia bacterium | reverse complement strand
ACGCGATCGGCGAAGCCGGTCGCCGGGTACTTGAATTCTTGAACAAGCCGGGCGAACTCGTCCATGTCGAAAAGGAATTTAAGGGCGAGCAGGGTGTTAACCCGGAGCAGGTCATCGCCGACCTGCTGGACAAGGGCCTGCTCTTTAACGAGTCCGGCCGGATGCTCAACCTGGTCATGGACGTATGAAGCGCTTCCCCGCTTCGGTATGCCGTGGTGGGGGTATCCCGCCCGCCCGGGCTTGGCTGGCCCTGTTTGTGCTGGTAACGTCCGTGTGTGCCCAGGATTTTCTCACCGGCCCACGCAACACCTTCGAGGTGCATAAACGGGCCATGGGAAAGGCGTTCCGTGAAAAACAGGCCGCTGCGGGTGACCAGTACATCCAGACCCTGGAGGCCCTCATCACCCGCATGGAAAACGCCGGCGATGAATTCGGGGTCCGCCCGGCTCAAGCCGAGATCAAGCGCTTCCGCTCGGATCGTTCCGTCCCCCAAGCACCCCCGGTGGGCACGCCCGAGATGATTGGCAAGGTGCAGGAACGGTATCATGCGATCGTCGCCGCGGCGAAGTCGGAAGAAGAAGCGCAGGTCAAAACGCTGAGCGAACGTTATGTGAAGGCCTTGCGCGGGGTTGAGCAGAAGTTGAAGGCGAAGGGCCGGGTGCAGGATGCCGCTGCCGCAGCCGAGGAGATCCGGCGGGTCTCCGGCGGGAGTGACGAGGCACTGACCCAGTCGCTTTCACTCCCGAAAAAGTACGCGGGAAACCTGATGTGCGTCTACACCTTTGAGGAAAAGTCCGGCCGCAGGATTCGTGACCTTACCGGGCGGCGGCACGGTGACCTGCAGGGCGCGAAGCCGGTCAAGCACCCGGAGGAAGGTGCGGCCTACGCCTTTTCCGCCGACAATGACATGATGGAGGTGGAGCACCTTAACCTCGCGGGGTCGTGGACGCTCCTGGTACGCGCTCGCTTCCCGTTGAAGCCGAGTAAGGACCCCCGTGTTCTCCTTTCGCATGGCTACAAGCTGCACCAGGTCGTGGTAGATGTTGTAGGGGAACTCGGCGTGGAGTCGGGCGGGTTCGCGAGCAGTGGGTTCAGTGTAAATGAGCTCAAGGGCTGGCATGAAGTCGCGGTGGTAGCCTCGTTCAACCGGACCTTGTTTTACATCGATGGAAAGCCCGCCGGGGCCGCGCATGCGATTTGTGCAAAGCCCATGAAGGTCTTTGGCAACAGTGCCGCCGGCGGTCGACCCTGGAAAGGCGAGATCGCCTCCATCCTGCTTTGGCGGGGGTCGATGTCGACCGCGGAAATCCACGATCTCTACCAGCATCGCTACGGGACCCCTTGAACGCGATGGGCCGCTATGGAATCGCTTGATCAACAGATCCAGGCTTGCCTGGAAGGCGATATCGATGCATTTGCAGCGGTGGTCGATGCCCATGAGTCGGATGTGCGCGCCGTGATCGCGTCCATGTGCCCGGATACCGGCCTCGTTCCGGACTTGATCCAGGAAGTCTTTCTCATCGCCTTCCGCAAGCTCGACAGCTATCGGCCGGGTACCAACTTTCGCGCCTGGATCAAGGCCATTGCACGTAACGTTGCGCAGAATGAGCGTCGGCGCTGGTATCGCCGCCAGGATATGCAGCTCAAGTACCAGGCAGAAGCCCAGGCGGAACACCAGGTCGCGGAGAACATTGACCAATTTGTCGAAAGCCTGCCCGAGGAGACCCTGGAATCGCTGCGCGAATGCGTGGGCGGGTTGCAGGGAAAGACCCGCGCCCTGGTCGACGGGTACTATTATGAAGGTTGTTCCATCAAGCAGGTAGCCGGGATCCTGCAGGTCTCCGCCTCTGCGGCGAAGGTGGCCCTGCACCGGGCGCGTAAGGCCGTTGGTGAGTGCCTGCAACGCAAGGGGCGTCCGTCATGAACGAAGCGGAAGACCTGGACCAACTGATTGCCGACTACGCGGATGGCACGCTCCAACCGGAGCAGGCGAAGCGTTTGCTGGAGCTGCTGCAGGGCTCGGAATCGGTTCGCCTGCAGGTGGCCGCTGCCTCGGTGACCGAGCGCCTGCTGCGTGCGATGGGGCGGGGTGCGGTCCCGACCTCGCAGATCCTCGAGGCGATTCGTTCCGACCAGCAGGTCGCCTTGCCCGTGCCAGCCCGAGCGCTGCGGCGATCGGTTTCGATCGGCTGGCCGTTGGCGATCCTGCTGACTGCGGGTGCGGTGATCCTGTTCGTGGTCTTCTGGCCGGATCGCTCGCGACCCGGGCCCGTGGTGAAGCCCGATGAACCGGGGGTCAAACAGCCGATCGCGGTGAAGCCTCCCGATGCGGGGCCCTCGACCA
>JAPYUI010000024.1:4004-26960 GCA_029936175.1 Kiritimatiellia bacterium | reverse complement strand
CCGGGGGTCAAACAGCCGATCGCGGTGAAGCCTCCCGATGCGGGGCCCTCGACCATCGCAGGGACCGCAAAGCCATCCGTATCCCACCCGCTCGAGGAGGAACCGAAGGAAGTCTCCCTGTACGAACTCTTTCCGTTGATGCCTCCGCCGCCGGTGATCGCGGCGGATCTCCGCCCGCCGACAGGTGATGGATCGAACGAACCCGGCTTCGTGCCGCCCCCTGCGGCCTGGCTGGCTGAAAAGGAGCGAGAACCCCCGCGTGAGCCGGGTTCACCCGCCCCGCCGCCCTTGTGGACAAAAATACAGCTCGGGGAACGCGCGCACGGGGACGCTACGCCCAATGACCTGCACGGACTGGCCGAGGCGGTGCGCAAGCGCTTGAAGCTTGATTATGGCGTGGTGGTTCTCGGGGTCGAGGAACTGGGTGAAGATCCGGCCCAACACCCGGTTCTTTTTCTCAGCAGCCACTACCATTTCGTGTTCACCCCGGAGCAACGCATCACCCTTCGCCGGTATTTGCTGAACGGCGGCATGATCATTTTCAACGCGGGCCTCGGCTCGCGACCGGCGCTTGAATCGGCTCGCCGCGAGCTGCGCCTGATTTTCCCTGAGATCCCCCTCGAAGGGCTTGGCCGGGATCATCCGCTACTGGGGGCCTATTACGACCTGGGGGCATCTGCGGAGCCGACCGTGCTGGAAGGGCTCACCCTGTCCTGCCGCACGGCGGCGGTGATTTCCCCGGTCGACCTCGCCGCCGGTTGGGCGGGGAAACAGGGTGATCCCACCCAGTTGGTTCCGGAGGACCACGCGTTGCGCATTGGCATCAACCTGTTTACCTATGCCACCGCGACCCGTGCCTGGGCGAAGCGCAGTGGGCAGACCACCTCCTACCCGGACACGGAGTCGCGGGCTTCCGATCGCATGAACATTGCCCAGGTGGTGCATTCCGGCGAGTGGCGCCCGCGTTACACGGGCCTGCCTATCCTGTTGCGTTCATACAACCAGCGGACGGAAGTCCCGATCAAGCTGCGGGTCAAGGCGGTGGGCTTGCATGATCCGGCCCTGTTTAATCACCCCTTGCTTTACCTGACCGGGCACGAACCGCTGAAGCTGCCCGGGAAAGAAGTCCGGACCCTTCGCCAATACCTGGCAAATGGTGGATTTCTTTTCGGGGAAGCCTGTTGTGGTCGCCAGGCCTTCGACCGTTCGTTCCGGGCGTTGATGCAGCAGGTGTTTCCGGGGCATACGCTCCAGCCCATTCCCCTGGATGCGGACCTGTACAAGGTGCCAAACCGGATCGAGCTGCTCGGGGTCACGCAGGCCCTGGGTGCGAAGCGCGGCTCCATGCTCCTGCCGCCGCGGTTGGAGGGCATCCGTATCGAGGGACTGTATGCGGTGATTTATAGCCCCTACGGAATCGCAGGCGGGTGGGAGATGTCCCCCTCGCCGTACGCAAACGGATACAATGACCCGGATACCCTCAAGCTGGGTCAGAATATCCTGCATTACGTCATTACGCATTGAGCGAAGGAAGGTCTCATGCGGGCAGCAAAATCGTCTATTGCGCGGTGTAAATGAATCAATTTTACCCGAATAGGGCGTAAATATGCCCATAAACAATAGGTTTTATGAATAGGTAGAGAAAAGTTGTAACCCGCCGGCACCCGCGTACATTGAGTGGTTGAGATTGTGTGATTTAAGAGTCGGCGGGGCCGACTGCTTGGCTTAGGCTGAGAGAGGCAGGTTCCCCGTGCTCTGCGTTTAAACCGGCTTTTGAAAGGAAAAACGATGAAAATGAAAAACAGTAAGAAAAGTATTCTCGGTGTGAGCTCGCTGCTCGCCGCAACGCTCTGCTCCGGTACGGCTCTTGCCGCAGGAGATGGATCTGGAGAGGCGGGTTTCGTTCCGCCCCCGAAGAAGAAGAAGCTGCCGTCTGCGCCCCCGCGCACGGTATCCTCTGCAGAAACCTTTATTCCGGGTGGTTGCACCACGCCGATGGCCCGTACGGAGGCGAAGAAGCCGCCGAAGCCACCGACCTTGGTGACCAAGCTCAAGGACAAGTAAGTCCTGGACATTTTTGAAGCGCCCCGCTCTCTCCGAGACCGGGGCGTTTTTTGTGTCCGCAGGTTTTCCCCGGGGGGCTCTTTGTACCCTTGTACCGCCGGGTTGATTCTCGTAAGGTAGGATTCTTATGACTCGATTGTTTGCCATGCAAAAGAAACTGATCCTCCTCCTCGCAGTTGCCTCGTCTCTCACCTGGGGCCAGACGGCCAAGCAGGATTATGGTGCAGACATCTATTGGAACGCCACGCCAAACGATGTCAATAACCTGCTCAAGAACCTCAAGGACTTTGCTGACATCAATTATAACATGGACGTGAAGTTCCTGTCCCAGATCTCCCCCGACCCGGAAAAGAACCCGGTCCTCTTTCGTTCGGGGCATTACAATTTTGAGTACACGCTTGCGCAGCGGACGAAGCTGCGGGAATTCATGCTCGGTGGCGGCATGGTCATCTACAATACCGGTCTCGGATCACAGCCCTTTTATCGGTCTGTCCTGCGCGAGTTAAAGGAGATCTTTCCCGAGCAGCCGATCCAGCGCCTGACCGCCGATCACCCGATCTTTCATGCCTTCTACGACGTGGACCGGGTTAAATACGCCCCGGGTGTGGCCGCGGGCGGGTACCGGGGAGATGAGCCATGGTTTGACGCGGTTGAAATTAATTGCCGGGTGGTTGCCCTGGTTTCCCGCTTCGGGATGGCCATCGGTTGGCAGGATGCGGTGGATGCAAAGTACCAGGCCTACGAGTCTGAATCGGCCTTTAAGCTGGGCGTAAATATTTTTTCCTACGCGAGCGCCATGCGCGCCTGGGCGAAAAATGCCGCGCAGGCGATGAAATACGTCGACAAGCCGGAGGCGAGCTCAGACAAGGTGGCCATCGTTCAGGTGGTCTACGACGGTGTGTGGAAGACGCGCCACGTGGGGATGTCCGTGCTCCTGCACACCTTCAACCAGCAGACCGATGTTCCGGTGAAATTCAATATCAAGGAACTCCGCTTGACGAACCCGGCGATCTTCAATGCTCCGCTCCTCTACCTGACCGGTCACGAGCATTTCACCCTCTCGGACAAGGAGGTCCTGCAGCTCCGGCAGTACCTGCAGAACGGTGGATTTCTCTTCGCTGAAGCCTGTTGCGGTCGCAAGGGTTTTGACCTCGCTTTCCGCCAGTTGATGAAGCGGGTCCTGCCGACCTCGCGCCTGCACTCGATCGACAAGTCCAGCGACCTGTTTAATTATCCCCACCAGTTAACCGCCCTTGGTGTCACGCCGACCCTGCAGCAGGAATTCGGCAAGGCGGCCGTGCCCCCGATTGTCGAGGGGGTGGAGGTCGAGGGGAACCTGGTCGTGGTCTACAGCCGTTTCGGTGTCGCCGGGGGCTGGGAAATGAGCCAGAGTCCCTATGCACGCGGTTACAACGAGATCGGATCGCTCAAGCTGGGCCAGTGTATCCTGATGCATGCGGTAACCCAATAAGCCCGGCGTACAGGCCTTTCCGCGAGGGATACGATGATCCAGGGTGAAAATGTTCCATCATCTTGCCAGATACCGCAGCCTTAAATATTATCCGAAAAACACTGTCCGGTGTGTCCGGACCCGTCGTACCTTAGATAAAGGGATCCTATGAAAACCACCGCTTGCATAGCACTCAGCCTGTATTTCGCCGGGTCGGGACTGGTATTTGCCGACACCCGCAACGGAAACGATTTTGCGCTCTTTTTCTCCGAGGCGAAGAATCGACAGGAGCAGGCGGATCTATTCAACGATGCCAAGGGCAATCCGCATTACTTTCGCTACCTCCAGATCATGGAAATCGATGAAAGTAATCCCCGCGCGGTTGCGATCACCGCTTTCGAGCCCGCGTCCCTCATGGACGTGTCCTTTATCGTTACCAAGCGGCACTCGCTCGCCAAGCTGATGGAGGAACCCCGGAGCCAGCAGGGGCATGCGATAGCCATCACGGGGGTGGTCAAGGGCATCCAGGACAAAACCATCACGGTCAGCCCGCTTATTGTCCGCCATAAAGATGTCCTTCAGCCAAGCCGTGGGAAGGAAATGTTCTACGAGATCGATGCATCCGGCGCCTTTTATTCCTACACCGGGGGCAAGCGTCCGGTCTCCCTGACCTACCAGGATCGCGACCTGCTGCAGTTTCGTGATGAAATCCTGCAGAGCAAGGGCAAGCAGGGGTGGACGGAGTTCCTTGAGCAGAAGGTCGCTGAACGCAAAAAAGAACGCGCCGCCAAGGCCAAGGCGTACAAGGAGAAGGTGAAGCAGGACCGGGTGAACGAGCAGGCGAACAAGCCGGAGCCCCTGGACAAGTGATACGCCTTTGCGGGATCGCCTGGTTGATCGGTGCCGGCTTGTTGTGTGCCGAGCCCAACGAAAAAGGGCTTTGGTACGTCTGGGACCTGCATGCCCGTCAAGCGGACGACCACAAGGCTGTACTGGCCGCCTGTATCGCCTTTTCCCGGCAGAATCCCGAGGACCTGCTGGTCCCGGTCAGCAATACCCTGGCCGCCTGGCACCTCTTGTCCCTGGGTAAGCAGGATGACGCGGCCAAGTTGTTGGCCCGTTACGCGGGCTTGAAGGGGAATGCGGTGGACCAACATGCGGCAGAAATGGCCCGCGCCTGGCTCAGCCGGATGGATCGTGAGCAGGTGCGGAAAGCACTCCAGTTTTACTACCGGAAAGAGATCAAGTATCCCCGCACGCTCAAGCAGCTGCTGGAATACCCAGCCCTTCCGCCCGGGCTGAAGATACCGGAGCGCGATCGCTTCGACCAGCCGTGGAAATACAAGCTGGCCGGCTTCACGCGCATTCCCGGGTTGCTGGATCAAAAGTATGCCCTGACGTCGACGAAGCTCGGCATCGATTCCGATCTCGAGGAATCCATGGCCTGGCCCTATGCTGCCCGCATCCGGATGGTGCCGGTGAAGATGCAGCCCAATGGCGTGCAGATGAATCGCGGTCCGGTCGGTATCGAGGGTCCACAAAATACATTTCTGCTCGGGTCGGGGCAGAAAGTGGAAGGGGTGACCCTCGTGTATGCGGGCCGTAACCTGCTGATCCTGAGCGACCGGGACCACTGGAAAGTTTTGCGGAAGCCCTAGGTGCAGGGCTTGTGTTCACCTGGCCTTGTCCCGCGAGGCTGTACTTGTCCAAAGCGCACCCTTGCGCTATGACCTTCCCCCTATGGCTGACGAAGCAGACAGCGCTGAAAAAGAAGGCATAAGGGCCTTCTTGAATCCGGAGGAGATGCACAAGCTCAACCGCCTGGTGCTGTTGTCCCGCTACGTGGTCGAGGGCAACCTGGCCGGTGCCCATCGCAGCCCGCTCAAGGGGGCGAGTTCGGAATTTGCCGACCACAAGGCCTACGGTCTCGGTGATGACCCCAAGCATATCGACTGGCGGGTCTTCGGGCGAACCGAGCGGCATTTCATCAAGCGGTACGAGGACGACACCAACCTTCGCGTGTACCTCGCGGTCGATCGCAGCAATTCCATGGGCTACGGAAGCGAGGAGAAGAACGATACCAAGTACCGCTATGCCTGTCGGCTTGCCGCGGCCATCGGTTACGTGGTGGTCAAGGCCCGTGACTCGCTGGGCATGTACATCCATGCGGACGAGGTCGATGCGGTCATGCCCGCGCGAAACTCGTTGAACCACCTGAACAACTCGCTGAAGACCCTGCAAACCTTTGAGCCGGCCTCGACCACGGAAATCGCGGGGGCGCTCAACCAGGTTGCGAGCTCGATCCGTCACCGGGCGCTCGTCGTCGTGATCTCGGATATGCTGGGCGACCAGGATGCAATCAACCTCGCCCTCGCCCACCTGCGCAAGCGCAAGCACGATGTGATCGTGTTGCAGGTCCTCGACCCCTACGAGCTGGATCTCGGGTTCAAGAAGAATTGCCGGATCGAGGATCTCGAGTCCGAAGAAAAACTTGTTATCGATCCCCGTCGCCTGCGCGCATCCTACAACGAAGTGTTCGGCGAGTTCCTGAACGGGTATCGCCAGGCCTGCGCCGGGATGAAGATCGATTACCGCATTGCACGGACCGACGAACCGCTGGATACCTTTGTTCGCGCTTATCTCGAAGAGCGCCGGAGAATGTCCAAGTGATCGAGCTTCTCGTACCGGGCTATTTCGTGGTCGGCGGCCTTATCGGGGTGGTGATCCCGCTGGTCCTCCACCTCATCCAGTCCAGCCGTACCGTTCGCGAGCCTTTCCCGACCATCCGGTTTCTCCTGCTCGCGCAGAAGAAGTCCTCCCATAAGATCAAGATGGAGAACATCCTCCTCTGGCTCATCCGCACCTTCCTGCTGGTGGCCCTCGCCCTCGCCTTCGCGATGCCCATGCTGCGCCACGGGGGAGCCGCCTGGGTCGGGCGCTCCGCCCGCGACGTGGCCATCGTGATCGATGGCTCCTACAGCATGGATTACAAGCTCGGGCGGAGCACCGCATGGGAGAAGGCGATAGAGACGGCGATCGTGGTGCTCGAGGGCCTGTCCGAGCAGGATCGCTTCTGCATTTTCGTGGCCCGCGACTACGTCGACCCGGTGATTGAGCAGTTGTCCAGCGATCGCGAGGAGGCCGTCACCCGGCTCAAGGGCCTCTCTTTCAGTCAAACGAGTTCCGAGCTCGCGACGGCGATCATGGAGGCCAACGATTCGTTGCGGGAGTCCAAGCAGAAGCGCGAGCGGGAGATTCACATCATCACCGACAACCAGGCCCTGCCATGGGTGGGGATCGGGGAAGGGGAGTCCTCGACCAACTTGGCCGCCGACAAGGAGGGGGAAGATGACGCTCCCAAGGTTGCGGCCATGGGCAACTGGGATGTAAGCAAACTCGACAAGCGCACCGCCGTCTTCGTCTCCCTGCTCGGGGCGGAAGCACCGGAAAACATCGCCCCGATCGACGTGAAACTCGAGCCGGAGTTGATCATGGCCGACATGCCCGCACGGGCGACCATTCGGCTCGGCTACACCGGTCCACCACGCAGCACCGCGGCCACCCTTTATATCGACGATGAAGAAATCGCCAGTCGCTCGATTCCCATCGGTGGCGGAGAAGCAGGTGCCCTGTCCTTCATCGTTCCCCCCCTCACCCCGGGTCGTCACGCTGCGCGGATAGAGCTCCCCGACGATAACCTTGAGCTGGATAACATCTTCCATTTTCTCCTGAAGGCCGAGGACCAGCTGCCAACCCTCGTGATTGGCGGGCGGGATGACACCCTCTTCCTGCGCTCGGCCCTGCAGGCCGAGCTCGGTGGCCGGGCCTCGATCAAGACCGACTGGGTTGAGCCGAGCGCGATCGATACCGGGGGGCTGAATACCTTCTCTTCCATTTTTCTCTGCAACGCGATCCCGCTGTCCGCGGGAGAGATTGGCGCCATTCAACGCTTCGTGGAGGCCGGGGGCCTGCTGGTTATTTTCCCGGGCGACCGGGCTTCGCCCAGCGACTACACCTCCCTGGCTTTTCTTCCCGCGACACCCGCGGGTGTGCGCCAGATCCTCTCCTCTGAACGAAAGCGCGTCCTCAGCTGGGACGCCCCGTACCACCCGATTCTCCAGTCGCTCGGGGATGCCAGCGCGATCCCCGCGGTCGACGTCGGGCAAACCCTGGTCTGGGATACATTGCACGCGCGCGCGGAGAAGTTGATCTCCCATAACGGTGAACCGATGTTGGTCGGCCGGCCCGTCGGCCGCGGGTACGTGCTGCTGTTTGCGACCAGCGCGGACCGCTCCTGGAGTGACCTTCCGCTCTCGCCGTATTTCCTCCCGATTTCCCACCAGGTCGTGCATTTCGGTGCGGGCGTGGGTTCCTTCACCCCCTATGTCTGGTGCGCCAAGAGCCTGCCACTCGAGGGGTATTTGCCGGAAGCGGAGGCGAACAGCGTGATTCGTGCCCCGAATGGCCAGAAGGTGCCGGTGCGATCCGCCCTGGTCGAAGGCCGCACCTTGTTGAATGTCGAGGACCTGATGCATGCCGGCATGTATACGATGAACGATGGGGCGGGGGTCGCCCAGCCCGCCCTGGCCGTCAACATGTCGCGCGATGAGTCGGATCTCACCCCCTTGAACCTCGAGGGCCTCGAGGAACGCATCGGGGTCTCGTCCGTATATGTTTCCTCCGACCTGGAGGATCTGAAACGCCAGCTGGAGGAAAGCCGGGTCGGGCGCACCTTTGGGGAGCAATTGCTCTGGCTGGCCCTGATCCTCGCCGTGGTCGAGTTCTTTTATGCCAACGCGCTGATGAAGCGCGGGCCCGCGCTCAGCGAGCACCTCACGATTGATGCCTCCGGAAAAGTCAGCGCCTGATGTTGATCTACGAACATACCAGCCCGACTTTCCTGATTGTTGTCGCCCTGGTCCTCGCGGTGCTGCTGGGTGCCTACAGTTTCTGGCGATACGCACCCAAGACCAAGGGTACGTATTGCATGGCCGGGTTGTACCTGGCCCTGCTGGCCTTGATCGGTTGGTGCCTGCTCATGCCGGGACGCAAGTCCACCGAGACGCACACGTTGAAGCCGCGCTTTGTCGTCGCCCTGGATACCTCCAAGAGCATGGGCCTGCACGCCGAGGAGACGCCGGATGACCGATGGACGCGCGCGATGGAAGCGGTCAGCTTGTCCTGGACGAAAAGTATTTCCGCCGAGTGCGAAATCGATGTCTATGCCTTCAACGGCAAGGTGAGCAAGAAGATGCCCTTCAAGGATGCGAAGGTGTTGCGTCCCGATGCGGATGCAACCCTGTTGCGCGATGGACTGGAGAAAATAACCGGTCGCTATGCCGGCATGAATGTCGCCGGTGGACTGGTCCTCACGGACGGACTCGATACCCGGGAGGCCTTTGATGATTGGGCCTCGGAGGCGCGCCCCTTTCCGCTGTACACGCTGAACCTGGAACCCGGTGCGGTCTGGGATATCGAGCCCGATCTCCGGGTCGACACGGTTCGCACACCCAAGCGGGTAACGCTCGACTGGAGAACGGAACTCCAGGCGGTCGTGGCCGGGCAGGGGACCGGTGGCCAGGTCGTCGGCGTGCAGCTCTGGAAGGAGGGCGTCATGCAGCAGGAGATCCCCACCCAGATTCCGGAAGACGGTGGTTCCCGTCCCGTGACCTTCGAGTTGGCCCATCCGGAGATCGGCGTCTTCACCTACAAGATCCTCGTGCCTCCCATGGAGGGGGAAACCAACGTCGCGGACAACGAGTTCTCGGTGAGCGTGCAGGTCATTGACGCCAAGAACCGCTTGCTTTACGTGGAAGGCCCACCGCGCTGGGAGTCCAAGTACCTCAAGCGCGCGCTCCAGTCGAATCGCCAGGCGACCCCGCTCATATTCGTGGCGGGCCCCGGTGGCAAGGCCCGTGCCTTTGGTCCCGTGGGGAGCATGACCCCCGACATGACCGAGACCCAGTTGGCGTATTTCAAGATTGTGATCATCGGGAACCTCGATGCCGAGGAGTTGAGCGATCGCCGTGCGAACAACCTGCTCAAGTTTGTCGAATCGGGGGGCAGCCTGGTCCTGCTGGGCGGGACCAAGGCCTGGAGTGGTTCCGGTTTTGCCAAGACGCCCCTCAAGAAATTGCTGCCGGTCAAAAGTTTTAATCCCAAGGCGATCGAGGGGGAGTTCCCGGTGTCGCTGACCACCGCAGGCCGTTCGCACCCGGCCTTTGCGGGGGATCCCGGGCTCTGGGATGTTATCCCGCCGATTCTTTCCGTGTTTCCCGACGTGGTCCTGTCGCAGGCTGCACAGGCCCTGGTCCTCGCGGAAACACCGAAAGGCCCGCAATCGGCCATCACGAGCCAGCGCTATGGACAGGGCAAAGTGGTGGCCGTGTTCACGGATTCCCTATGGAAGTGGAAACTGCATCCCAACGCGATCGAGACGCGGCCGTATCAGCGATTCTGGGACCAGCTGATTTCCTGGTTGCTGCCCGAGGAGGAAGATCTTGACCAGGATCGCCTGGACATCTTCGCTGACCGGGAAACCTTGATTCTCGGCGAAGAGGTGGTGATCAGTGCCCGTCTCGGCGGTGAGCGCGATGGCCGGGATATTGCCCTGCGCACGGAGATGACCCTGCCCGATGATAGCAAGACCTCCTTCTCGATGCGTCCGGAGCAGGTGACGACCAGCGGGGGAAAATCCTATCCCGGTTTCACCACGACGTACAAGGCGGTTCACCCGGGTTTGCACCGGGTTTCGTCCACCGCGACGATTGGCGGAAAAGAGGTCGAGTCCGACCAGATCTCTTTCTACGTGAAGTCGTTTTCGCCCGAGTCGGCCCCGCGGCCGGCAAATGCCGAGGTCTTGAAGGCCATCGCGAAGAGCAGCGGCGGACAGTATTTCGAGGATCTCCAAAGCTTGAATGACGAGTTGCGTTCGCTGACCTTTAAGCCGGTTGAAGAGGAGTTGTCCGAGTACAACTCGCTCTGGCAGGATCCGAGGATTATCGCCTTGATGATGGTCCTGGCCGCGGCAGCGTGGATTATCCGTAAGCTGAATAACATGCCGTAGGACCGGGAAAATGCGTGGTCGAATTAGGATCTAATTCTGTATGATTCTGTCCCAAAAGCGGGTACCTTGTCGTACTATAACCTTGGGTTCAGGGCTTGTGTGGAACGGGCTCTTTCTATACAACTCGTGTTTGAGTATGCGTTAACGCCTGGTGGATAAACCTTATGTATCGCTATAGCTTGATATTTCTCGCCCTGGGCATGGCTGTAACAACGCGATTGGATGCTCAAATAGTCCAGCGGGGCCAGAATCTCTGCTACAACGGGGATTTCTCCGCAAAGGAAGATGGGCTTGACGGTTGGACCTATGACTACCGCTACGCGAAGATTTCTCACTACATGGGAAACCATACCCGGGTGTCGCTGTTAGCGTCCTACAAGGGCTACCAGAATGTACTCTTTGTCAATGGCGGCTCGGAAACCAAGGTCGAGTGTAAGCCGATCAAGTTTGAGCAGGGTGCCCGGTATCGCTGTACCCTGGACCTTAATGGCACCACCTCGCCGCATGTCTATTTTACCGGGTACAAATGGAACCCGGGTATTCGCCCGCATGAGGATCCGCATATCGGTGACCTGCGCCGCATCTACAAGAGCCAGTTCCGTGGGCACAAGGTGAAGAAGGGGAGCAATGGCTGGAAGCGCGTGAGTTTCGAGTTTCCCCTGGAGAATGCATCGGAGTTGTCCCTCAAACATTTGCGGTACGTGCGATTCATTACTGTCTACGCCATCGCCATCGCCGACGCCCCGGGGAAGGTCTATATCGACAACGTTAAAGTGGAACGCATCAAGTAGGCGAGATCAACCATGTCCCCTATATCCATCAAGCAGGAACTCGACGGCATCGGCCGGAAGATCACGCGGTGGCGTGCGGAGTTGAAGATCGGGGCCTGCCTGGCCGGGGTCTTCGGGTTTGTCTGGCTGTTCAGCCTCCTCGACCTGTGGGTACATTACGGCGCGGCCGGCCGCGCGTGTATTGCGGTGGTCCTTTACGGTGGCCTGGCCGCGTGCACCTGGTGGGTGATGCGGACGCTCAAGCATTCCTTTTCCGTACAGGGTGTTGCGGCCATGGTCGAGCAGGCCTTTCCTCAACTCGATAACCATTTGATCAACTATCTGCAGTTCGCGGATACTCCCGGGGAGGATCTTTTCAAGCAGGCTTATGTCCGAGAGGGCGTGCCGCACTGGAGGGGCTTGAATTTCGACCAGATGCGGGAACGCGACAAGCACAAGCGCGTGCACATCGCGATGGCGGTGGCGGCCGTGCTGTTGATCCTTCCGTCCTTGTTTCTCGGTTCGGCCTGGGCCGTGTCGCTGTACCGGGTGGTAAATCCGTTTACGGACATGAAACCCGTCAGCCTGACCAACATCGTCAAGGTCGACCCGGGAACCGCGACGGTGCTGCAGGGGAACCCGGCCGTGCTGACGGTTACGGTCACGGGCCGCTCCGGCCACAAGGTATGGGTGGATATCGATGCCGCGGACCAGGAGAAGACCACCCATGCCCTGGGTAAGGTTTCCACGACCGATGAGGCCGAGGACTTCAGTTTTCGCATCCCCAAGGTGAATGCGGATACGCGTTATCGCTTTCGTGCAGGTGATGCAGCCCTGCCGGAGTGGTACACCCTGCACACCCGGCCGCCCCTGGCCCTGGATGACATGCAGGTCGAAATCCAGCCCCCGGCCTACACGGGCTTGCCGGCCACCACCTTTGACGGGCTTGCGGATGACCTGGTGGTCCAGGACGGCTCGATGCTGCGCTTTGTGGTGCATGCCAACCTGCCGGTGAAGACCATGGCCTTCCATCGAGGGGACCAGGTGATTCCCATGCAGGCGAGCAGCCCGGAGGAATGGTCGGGCTCGCTGACGATCACCAATGGAAGTGTCTATCGCCTGCTCGCCGAGGCGGAAGCGGGTGACAAGGTTGAGCAAACCCTGCATTACGCCTTTGAGCCGGACCGCTTGCCGGGGATCAAGATCCTGGCTCCGGAGGGTCGCCCGGTGTTGACACCGGGAACCAGGCCGGTGATTTCCTTTGAGGTCGAGGACGAATTCGGCCTGGGGACGATTGAGGTGCAACAGGTCATTGTCGGTAGCATGCGCAATGCCAAGGGCAAGGTGCTGAAGACCTGGGACAGCACGGGCAGCAAGCATTTCTCGCAAACCTGGCAGGATGATAATTGGCACAGCCGGACGGAGCAGGTGCTGGCCTACCGGATTATCGCCCGGGACAACTATCCGTTTGGTGATGAAAAACGCGTCGCCGCCTCTGCCCGGATCGTGTTTCATGCGCCGACGACCGAGCAGTTGACTGCGAAGCGTAATGTACTGGAGAAGGAAGCCTTCGCCGCCTTGTCGAGGGTGATCGAGCTCCAGAAGCAGAATATCAGCAAGACCAAGATGTATGAGAAGATGCTCGATACGAGTACGCCGGCTCACTGGAAGGAAACATCGGGGCGCCAGCGTGAGATCCGGACGATGACCAAGGCCCTGCTGTCCAACCCCCTTGATCCGCTGGGAACGCTGACCTCCACCGCGAAGAAGCTGTACGTGAACGAGATGGCGGAGGTGATCCCCATGTTGGAAGGCGTTCCGAACACCCAGGAGGCCGGTCGGCCCGCGCGGGTGGCCAGGGCCCTGGTCCTGGAGGAGAAGATCCTGCGCCAGTTCATGTTCGCGGACTCGGCTGCGGCAAAGGCGAAGGTTCAACGCCGGGTTTCCGCCCTGGCGAACATGTTGAAAGCATTGATTAAAAGCGAAGCCTCCATCATCAAGGACACCCGGAAATGCGTGAGCACGAGCGCGACGGTGGGCGAGGTGCTGATCGATCGCCAGGACGAGCTCGCCCTGGATCTCACGGATTTCGTCAAGTCCTGCAAGTCCGAGGCGGAGCTGGTGCGGGCGAATGACGAGTCGTATGCAGGCTTGCTGGTTGCGTTGGCGGAGAAGGCCGAGGCCGATAAGATTCGCGATGACATGATGCAGGCCGGGGCAAGGCTGGAAGTCAACAAGCCGGCGGATGCGGTTCCGTATGAGGAAGCGGCCCTGTCCAAGTTGAAGGAACTCGCCCGTTTGCTGGAGGAAGTCGAGGCGACGGAGGGGCAGGAGGAGCAGGAAGCCCTGCTGGAGCAGATCGAGGAGGCCAAGAAACGTCTCGAGAAGATCCAGGAGGTCTACAAGAAGGCCCTCGAAGCCATGGATATGGTCGGCGACCAGAAGGACAAGAGCACCAAGGAAACCGACATGCTCGAGGAGGAATACGAGGAGCTGATGAAGAATATCCGCGAGGCCATGCTGCAGGTGCCCACGGACCTGAACATCTTCATGGAGCTCAACGTGGCCAACGACATTGTCGAGGATGTGTTTACCGTGTTTGAGGAAGTCGTACAGGCCGAGGGCTCGGAAGCCCTGAACCCGGAGGATGTCAAGGAGCGCGCCCTGGCCAAGCGGGAGGAATACCTTGAAGGAATGGAAGAGGCGAAAGATCGCCTTGATGGATTGGAGTCCTGGCTCATGGACCACCCGGATGACATGAAGATCACCACCGAGGCCTTCGACCAGGAGGAGATGCCCGAGGCTGGAATGGCCCTGGGTGCCTTGACCACGGAAGCGGAGGACCTGATTGGCGACCTGATGGAAAAAGAGGAAGACATGTCCGAGGAGGCGGATGACAGTGCGACGAACACCGCGGTGCCCGACATGGTACCCGGCAACGAGGTGAAAGAAGGTGATGTTGCGTCCTTTGCCGCACAGGGCAAGTCAGGCAATGAGACCCCGGATCACAAGGAACAGGATGGCCGGTCAAACGTGGGGCGCCAGGGTATGTCCGTGGGTGAAACGGCGGCCGGGTCGGGAACCATCAGTGAGGGCGACAAGAATATCGAGGAGCGACGCACCCAGGAGCCGACCCAAAGCGGCCAGGTGGATGTCGAGGGCGAAGATGTGGAAACCAAGGCGACCGGTGGTGGCAAGCTCGGCACCGGCAAGGCGGATGATGTTGGCATGGAAGGCGGAGCGAAGCGGATGGATTCCATGGAGGCGGGCTCGCGCGAGGGCATGGAGGCCCTGATGGCCGAGCGGGCCGAGGCGATGTATGCGAAGGCCTCGATGCAGAATGTGCGTTCCGATTCGCTTAAGGATGCGGCACATCATTTGCGCCAGGCACAGGATGCCGTGGCCCGGGGGAATATCGCACAGTTGAAAGAACACCGGAAAGCCGCCCTGGCATCCCTGAGGAAAGCCAAGTCACAGATTGATGCGACGATGACCGGGAGCTTTAATCTGGAGTCGACGCCTTCATTTATTGACGACGTGGTCGAGGGCGGTCCCGATGCCGCACCGGAGAAATACCGGGATCTCGTGGCCGAGTATTATAAGTCGTTGAATGAGAATTTATAATGGGGCTAGGAATCCAGGGGTGGCCTCCCGAGTTGATGCCCTGTCTGCTCACCTCGGAAAATCACGGGGCCGGGGCTGCATGCTGCGCTAACCCGGGCATTCCGCCCCTTGAAGGAAGTATTTTCCTTCCGGCGATTACCTTATGAAAAACCTATTCTCAATGGCCCTCATCGGGTTCCTTACTGCTCCCGCGTTCGGTCAATGGAAGTACGACCAGGCGCCGGTCCGGGTCACCCTCCAGCTGGCGTCCAGCCCGACACATGGTTCGGCGGGGTACTACGTCCATGTTGCGGATGGCGGGATCCTCCCCAAGCCCTTCATCCACCCGGTCGCGGTCGATTCGGCGGGCAACCAACTGAAGGCCTACACCCTCTGGGAGAATGCGGAAACAGGGGTCGACATCCTTTTCGAGGCGCCGAAGAAAAAAGGTGAGGTGACCCTTTATCTCGGCCCATCCAAGCAGCCGATGTCCTGGACACCCGCTTCGGGCCTGACCCCGAGTGCCTTGCTCTGTACCCAGCCCGGCGTTGGGAGCCAGGCGGGTGCCCAGCAGTTGGCGCGATTCGGTTCGGTAAACCGTACCGTTCATGTCCGCAATCGCGCGGGTTCCTCAAAAGCGCCGCTTTCCGTTCCCGGGAACCTCAGGGATCGTGGCGGACCGGTGTCGCTGTACATGCAGGCCTACTTGAACGTAAGTGACGCGGGAGCAACCTGGATCAGTCCACTGACCTTTTCCGGGGGAAACCTCGTCCGTATTGATGGACAGGTCCTGAGCCCGAAGAAGAAGAACAACAAACCCGGTGGGGTCGGGGCGTCCATGTCCCTTGGCAAGGGCTTGCACCGCCTGGAAATATTGGCCTGGGCCGGCAACTCGGGGAACCGGAATGGCTTGATGACCCTGACGTGGAAAACGCCGAAGACGGACATGAAATCACTGGGCGGAAAACGGCCCGATGATCTCCCGTATCCCGGGGAATCCATGTGGGCGGCACGCCCGTTAAAGGGCAATGAGATTGTTCGCTCCGGCCATGCAAGCGTAAAGAAAATCGAGTTTAAAGGCGGTGGGCCGGTCGCCCGTGTCCGGATGGCTCCCATCGCGAATTATTGGCTTGGCAATGAGCGGCCCCTGCTGGTGTATAAGTTGAGTGCGGATGCCGTTGGTCAACCAAAGGGTACACGTTACACCTGGCATTTCGGCGGTGGGGCCACCCTCTCCCAACCCGAGGTCTATTGGTTTGTTCCGGGTGGCCGGGATTTCCAGGTTTCCCTTACCGCGTCAGCCGGCTCGAAAAAGTCGACGGCCAAGGTTTCGTTTTTTCCCTTTACGACAAAAAAGACCAACCTGAACAATGCGGGCGACCGGGAGCATTTCCGTCGTGCCGCCCTCAATGGCCTGGAAGCCTATCCTGCCGACCAGGATCCCACCGCGAACTGGACCGCGAGTTACTGGAACAACTTCTACCGGACACTGGAGTTGAACAAGGGGCAGGACTTGCTGAACCACATTTTTCGCGTGCGCTGGGATACCCTGAAAGGGAAGATTCCCGCAGACAAACAGGCGAAGATCCAGACCGTGTTTCTCGACTTCCTGCCGCGGATCTCCGCGGATACGGCCCTCAAGTGGACCGAGACCTTTGAGCGCGATGCGCAGACCCCCTACGCGAGGGGCATGATGAAGATCCGCCGCTCGGAGATCTATATGTACTACAAGGGCGACCTGGATGCCGCGCGCAAGATTATCGAGCCGATTTTGCGCCAGAACCTCAAGGATGAGGTGTCGGAGTGGGCACGCATCCGCTACGGTGACATCGCGTTCCTTTCCGGGGACCTGAACAAGGCGACGCGGATGTACGGAAACGTACAGAACCGTGCGGGTCATTCCATCGGTAAACCCAAGCGCGTGGCGCCCACCGGGCCGGTCGTTCCTGCCCCCTTGAAGGGCCTGGCCAAGAACAAGGCGGAGATGGAAGCCCAGAAAAAAGAACGCCTGGAGCGAATGAAGTCCGCGGTCACGGCAGCCCAGGCGAGCTCCGGTGGACCGTCGGACGGGGCAACCCTGATCGACAACCAGCGCATCGCCGACTGGAAGGTCAATGCCCTGGTGGATGCGAGCTACTCGGAGAAGATCAAGAGCCTTGTCGCCCAGGGATTCCTGCTGGAGGCGAAGGAGGCGCTCGACGAATGGGAGCGGAACTTCCCCCTGAGCAAGGTCTCCAATGATTTCGTGATTAACGAAGCCCGGTTTTTCATGGCGATGGAAGATTGGGCCCGGGCGGCGGTGGTGCTGGATGCGTATTGCGACCAGATCGATGCCTCGAGTTTTATCCCGCCTGCGGTGGAGGCCTTGCTGACCTGCAAGATCAAATTGAAAGAGCCCCGAGAACCGATGATTGCGTTTTGCGAAAAAATGCGGAAGAAACTGGAGTTCCATCCCGCGGTGAAGCGGATTGATGAAATACTGGGTCAATTGAAATGATGTTCCGGATACTGGTAGCCGTGTTTCTCATGGGTACGCTCGCACGAGCCGAGCGCGACCGCCTGTACACCAAGCCCGATCCCGAGGCGAAGGGTGGGATTAAGGGCTCGATTACCACGCCCAGCCTGCCGGTGCTTTCCGTGCTGGCGATTCCACCGGATGAACCCCGCCTCGTATACGAGGCAAAAATTAGCGGTCCGGATCGCCGGGAATTTATGCTCACGGGATTGCCGATGCGGAAATATGACATGGTGGTTATTTATGACGACCGGTATTACGAGGGGCTGAACCTGCATCGCGGCGAAAGCACGCTGACCGATGAGGATAAGCAGAAAATTTCCACAACCGTGCAAAAGGCAGAGAAGTATTTCACCAAGAAAACCATTCATCGCCTGGAAGGCGAGACCGGCAGGGGCAATCGAAGCCGGGCGATCGTGACCTACCTGCGGGACCGGGCCTCAACGAATGGCAAAGATTTCCGGCGCTCACTTCGCCTGATCATGTTAAAGGATGTCGGGCCGGGCTGGCAGTATGAGCGTTCACGCGATTTGTATCCCACCTGGTGTAAACCGCAGTTTGCAGACCCGAAACATTATAATGTCAAAGAGCTTGGTCGCATTCGCGTGACCGATGAAATCAAGGATCTCGGGGGCCTCCGCCTCCCGGAGAAGTAGGACGTTCGTATGGCCAAAATTATTTTTACCGCCGGCCCGCTCGGTGAAGCTGAAATGGACTTAGCAGATAAGGACATCGTGATCGGTCGCACCGCAGACGCGGATTTATATATCGATGACCCCGGGGTTTCAACCTCGCACGCGAAGCTGCATCCATCCGCGGATGACTGGCACCTGATCGACCTGGGGAGTTCCAACGGCACCTTCGTGAATGACGAGGCGGTCACCAGCGTCAAGTTGAAGCACGGGGATGAAGTGTTTATCGGTGGAGCGGCCTTTGTATATTCTGCGGACGGCAGTGAGTTGGAAGCGATCTTGAAGGCCACCGGGGGTGTAGACCTGTCGAAAACCGGCGCGAAACCCAAGTCGGAAGCAAAACCCAAGCCGGCGGCGAAACCCAAGCCGGCGGCGGAGCCCAAGTCGGCAAAGGAAGCCAAAGCGCCGCCGGTCCCCAAGGCCGAAAAGTCGACGTCCGCGCCCGGTTCCGACCCCGATATAAAACCCGCTCCGAAACCGGCTTTTGAGCCGGACCCGGCCTCGCGGGCAAGCAGTGGAGGTGCGGCGAATATCGAGCACCTTGAGTTGGTCGAGCAGATGCGGCAGCGCACGGAGGATATCCGGAATGAAGTTGGCAAGGTCATCGTGGGGCAACACGAAGTCCTGGACCAGGTACTCATGTGCGTACTCGCGCGGGGCCATGCGCTGCTGATCGGTCTTCCGGGGATGGCAAAGACGCTGATGGTGCAGACGATCGCCTCGGTCCTCGACATGAATTTCAAGCGGATTCAGTTCACGCCGGACCTGATGCCGATGGACATCATCGGGACCGATGTGCTGGAAACGGACCAGTCGACGGGTGAAAAGACCTTCCGCTTCATCAGGGGGCCGATCTTTACCAACATGCTGCTCGCAGATGAAATTAACCGGACGCCTCCCAAAACCCAGGCGGCCTTGCTCGAGGCGATGCAGGAAAAGCGGGTGACCGCGGGCAACGAGACCTTTACCCTGGATCCGCCATTCCTGGTGCTCGCCACGCAGAACCCGATCGAGCAGGAGGGGACCTATCCCCTGCCGGAAGCCCAACTGGACCGCTTCATGTTCAATATATGGGTGGACTATCCGTCAGAGGAGGAGGAGGAATTGATCGTGGGCACGACGACCACCGGCGCCCAGGTGCAACCTCGATGTATCCTGAGCAAGGAAGACGTGCTCACGCTGCAGGACACGGTGACCAAGATCCCGGTGTCCCCGCACGTTATAAAATACGCCATCCGCCTCGTGCGTGCGACGCGCCCGGGTTACGAGGGTGCCCCGGAAATAACGGAAAAATTCATATCCACCGGGGCCGGTCCGCGTGCGGGCCAGAACCTGGTGTTGGCGGCGAAGGCCATGGCCGTGCTTGATGGCCGGATCCACGTCAGCTGCAGCGATATTCGCCGGGCGGCGCTTCCGGTGTTGCGCCACCGGATTCTCAGCAATTTCGCGGCGGATTCCGAAGGCTTGAACTCCGAGGAAATCGTCAAGCAGCTGCTGGAGCTCGTGCCGGAGCCGGGCGAAGAAGCCTACGCCTGATTCGGCCGCGCGCAACACCTGTCGCCAGGGCTTGGATGCCGTTTCGGCTACAGCTTGCGGACGTAGGCGTAAAAGGCCCCCATGGACTGGTTCTTTGCATCGGTGAAGCTGCCCCAGAGTTCATCCTTTCCCTGCTCGAGTGCCAGCTTGAAGGTCACATGCGTATCCCCCGGATCCAGGGCGAGGCTTTGGGTGACCCCACCGAGTTTGAGGTGCGCTTTGGTTGCCGCAAAGGCTTTTCCGGGTACCGCGCGGAAGGCCTTGTCGCCCGGGACGTCCGCGCCCGCGGGGAGGCCGGCGGTGATCGCGGTATCGGCTTCCCTGGGCCAGCGGCGCAGCTCGATCTCGTAGGTGCCGGCTTCGATGACCTTCACCGCCCAGAAGCCGGTATTCTGCGGCCTGGATTCGCCCTGGCGAATGTGTCGCTGGTTCCAGGGGGTACCGCCGTCCGCGATCCAGTCATGCGAGGTCATGCGGACCGGGTTGGCCTTGGGGTGCCCGAGGTAGATCTCGGTGGTTTGGGCAAAGGTCGGCTCGAGCTCAGCCCACCAGGCCTCGTAGTGGTCGACCAGCCGCTTGAAGACTTCCGGGTGTGCGGCGGCGACATTCTTTGCCTGCCCGTGATCCGCCTTGATGTTGTAGAGTTCCTTGCCGTTGATCAGGCGCCAGGTATCGCTCATCACTGCGCTCTTGCGCCACTTGATCGGGTCGCGCACGCGCTGGGAATCGGTGATCAACAGGCGGTCGGGCCATTTTTTTGCTGTGCCGTAGATCAGGGAACTGATGTCCACGCCATCAAATTTCACCCCTTTCGGGGCCGGCACGCCGGTGAGCTTGATCAGGGTGGGAACAATGTCGACGTAGGAGGTGATCATGTCGACATCGCGCCCCTGGGTGAGCTT
Organism: Kiritimatiellia bacterium; assembly: GCA_029936175.1. GTDB lineage: Bacteria > Verrucomicrobiota > Kiritimatiellia > SS1-B-03-39 > UBA6053 > JAPYUI01. The sequence continues at coordinate 6,362 of JAPYUI010000024.1, read as the reverse complement.
TCCCTTCGGCCAGTGCATGAAGAAGGGGACGCGATGCCCCCCGTCGTACTCGCTGCCCTTTGCGCCCTTCATGCCATCATTGAAAACCCTGGAGCCGGAGGAACTGCCGTTGTCGGTGGTGAAGATAAAGATCGTGTTTTCGCTCAGGCCTTCGTCTGACAGGAACTGCCGCATCTTGCCCACGTTGTCATCGATGTTGGCAATCATCCCGTAGAAGTTCGCCTGCTTGGGATTGTTCTTCTGGTAGGGCCTGCTGAACTTCGGCGGGGCGTGCATCGGCCCGTGCGGGGCGTTGGTGCAGAGGTAGGCGAAGAAGGGTTTTCCACTGCCCTTGGTCTGCTTGATAAAGCGCTTGGCGTAGTCAAAGAACACGTCGGTGCAGAAGCCCTTGACCGGGGTTGGTGTACCGTTGTGCCAGTAGCTTCCGTCGAAGTAGGCATTGTCCCAGTAATCGGGCGTCTGGCCAACGCCGCCACCTCCGTGGCGTAACACCTCCTGGAAGCCGCGGTCCTCCGGGCGGTAAGGATAGTTGTCGCCCAGGTGCCACTTGCCGAACATGCCCGTCGCGTAGCCGCCGTCGCCCAGGATTTTCCCGATAGTAACCTCGTTGGCGCGGATCATCGATCGACCCATGATGGTGTGCCAGACGCCGGTTCGATTGGTCCAGTGGCCGGTGATCAGGGCCGCGCGGGTAGGGGCGCAGGTGGGGGCCACGTGGTAGTCGGTCAAGCGCACGCTCTCCTTGTACAGGGCGTCCAGGTTCGGGGTCTTGAGCACTGGGTTGCCGTGGCAGGACAAATCACCGTAGCCCTGGTCATCGGTGATCACCAGGACGATATTGGGCTTGACCGCAACAGCGGTATGGATGAGGAACCAGCTAAGCAATAGACCGATAATTTTATGCATGTTTCAACTCCGGGGGTTCGGGGATTATCCTTAGCGACTTGGATGGTGATTGCCACAGGAAAATAAACGTAAACGTGGGTACCGTTTATGGTCGTGGAGACCCCAGCCGCTTTTCCTAATCGCAATCGGGACAGGTCCCCGAGAGGGTAATCTCGTGTGAGATCACCTTGAACCCCGGGGGCAGTGTTAGCTCGTGCTTGAGCATGCAGCCCTCCATGTCGAAAGCCTTCTTGCACCGGGTGCAGATGAAGTGGTGGTGGTGGGCGAGGTCAGCCGGTTCATAGCGGGTACTTTCGCCGGGTAATTCCACGGCGCGGATTTCTTCTCCATCGACCAGGGCATTCAGGCTCCGGTACACGGTGGCCAGGCCGAGCTGGGGGACCTCCGCCCGGGCGAGTGTAAGCACTTCCTGCGGGCTCAGGGGCCGACCGGCCGCCTGGATGGCCTTCCAAATGGCCCTGCGCTGGCGGGTTTTTCGTTGTGTTGACACAGATCCTACTAACGATAATAAATTCTCATTTTCAACTTGGACTTTTACCCGAATGGGTTCTATTAATGATAATCAATTATCAAAATTAAAACTATTTGATGAATTCAGGTATAAAACAGCACCTTTTAGCCCGTTTAACCTTGGTAGTCCTGGCGATCGATGCGGGTTTTGCCTTCGCGGATACCCTTGACCCGCACCTGCACCTCAGCCTTGTGGCGGGCGAAACCACGGGCTCAACCGGCCCACCGCGACCCGGTAGTCATGATTCACCCAGCCAGCTTCGGGTCCAGGCTATTGAACCGGGGCTATCCCTCCGCCTGCACGAACACCTTGAGGGCTTCATCACCGGGCATTTCAGCTATGGTGAGGAGGAGGGGTGGGAAGAGGAGCTGGAGGAAGGCTTCGGGAAGCTGGTGAAGCTTCCCGGTGGCCTTGAATTGCGTGGCGGGCGGATGTTGAACCGGTTTGGTGAACGCAATGCCAAGCACCGGCACGCCTGGAACACGATCGACCAGCACCTGGTCATCGAGCGTTTTCTTGGGCCCGATGGGTTGAAAACCGATGGAGCTGAGCTGACCGGGTATCTACCCGGAACGCTGGATGCGGCCTGGACGCTTTCACTCGGTGAGGTTCCGGAAAGTCCCCACGACCACGGGGAGGAGCCTTCCATGCAATGGGTCGATGAGTTGATCACCGGGAATCTGGTGATGTCGGTTAACCGGGATGACTTTCACCGGTTTCGCTTCAGTTCGTCGTTCGCCCTGGGCGACAACACCCTGGCTGAGCGAACGCGAGTCGCCGGGCTTGGCGTGCAATATCTCTGGCGTGAAAACGGCCTTGAGGCAGGCGGTCGCCAGCTGCGCTGGATGAGCGAGGGCATGGTTCGGGACCTTTCTTCCGCTGATACGGCATTTCCGGCCGCGCATGATTTCGGTTTCTATACCGAGTTGACCTATACCACG
>JAPYUI010000024.1:0-3904 GCA_029936175.1 Kiritimatiellia bacterium | reverse complement strand
CCCAGGGTATCTGGTTGCAGTTGGGGTATTCGTTTGGCGGGAGGGAAGTGCGATGACGCGCGCCCTGGTGTTCACCTTGAGCCTGTTCGCGACGGACTCGAGTCTTGCCCAACTGAAGGTGGTCGCCCTCCACCCGATTATCGCGGACCTCGCACGGCAGGTTGGTGGCCCGCAGGTGCAGGTGGATAGTCTCATCGGCCTCGACCAGGACATTCATGATTTTAATCCCCGGCCCTCCCAGCTCGTGCGGGTCAGCCAGGCGAGGCTGATCCTGGCCTCCGGAAAACACCTGGAGGAGAGTTGGATTGCCAAGGTAAAGGACGCGCGTTCGGATGGAACGAAAATCGTTGAAGTGGGTCGCCGGATTCCCTCCCTCCTGGTCGACGCAAAGGATGAAATGTTTCTCTGTTGCCCAAAACATGCCCAGGGCTCGCTGGATCCCCATTGGTGGCACAGCATCAAGGGGATGCAGCGTGCGGCACGTATCGTGGCCGCGGTTTTTTCCGAGGTGGACCCCGTGCACAAGGCGGCCTACACCGACCAGGCACGGGCCTACACCCGGGAACTGGACGCGCTGGCGAGCTGGGCGAAGAAAGAAATTGCCCGGGTGCCTCGCAGCGACCGTGAATTGAGCACCTCGCACCTGGCCTTCGCCTATTTTTGCCGGGAGTTCGGCTTCAAGGCCGTGCCGGTCCTGGGCCTGAACCGGGAGCAGGATCCCTCGCCCAGCTTGCTGGCCGAAACGATCGCCATCCTGCGGAAACACAAGGTCAAGGCGGTCTTTCCCGAGGTCCAGGCGAACCCGAAGGCCCTGGCCACGATTTCCGCGGGAACCGGAATCAAGTTGGGCAAGCCGCTGCTTGCCGATACATTGACCACGACCTGTCCCACCTACATTGACCTGATGCGACATAATATTTCCAGGGTCACGGAGGCGTTGAGGTAGCATGCGAGGCTCGATTGTCAGGGAGTTGCTCCTCCTCATCCTTTTTTTCGGGGTCCTGTTGGTGCCGATGACGCGCTTGACCGGATCACGGGTCCCGGCTGCAGGGGTGGAGGAAGCGGATCCGGTCGTGAAAGGTCACCCGGCATGGATCAGGCTGCGCTTTGCCCACCTGCCGGAGCGCTTCAGGATCCTCGCCGGGGAAACGGTTCTGTGGCAGGTCAGTGCGGTGGAAGATGTCCGGCTGGACCGGGACATCGTCCTGCCCCTGCATCAGTCCCTGGTCGAGTTGAGTGTGCAGGTCCATTGGCCCCCGGGCACCCCCGAAACGGTATGCGAGCTTATCCTGGAGCCCGATGGCCTGGCTGAACGCAGGCAGTCCGCATGGGGCGAAAGCACCCTCGATGAAATCATGACCTTTAGCTGGGCGGAAAACTGATGCCGCATCGGGACCATATCCACTGGGGGGATGAGGCGGATGGAGATCACGGCTGCGAGCACCTGCTCGAGGTCCGTGGGCTTCATGTGCATTACGGTGCGGTGTGCGCCCTCCACGATATCTCGTTCAAAGTGGCTTGCGGCCATTCGCTGGCCCTGCTGGGGAGCAATGGTGCGGGAAAGAGTACCCTGTTGAAGTCCATCGCGGGGCTCTTGCCAGCCGGGCAGGGCACGATTTACTGGCGGGGCCAGCCGGTCCGGAAACACACCTACGAAATCGCCTACCTTCCGCAACGCGAAGCGGTGGACTGGAACTTCCCGATCACCGTGCGCGGCATGGTGGAGATGGGGTGCTATGCCCAGCTGGGTGCGTGGCGTGCCTTCGGCCCACACGAGGATGGCGTGGTGCAAAAGGCCATCCGGGCCATGAAACTCGAGGAGGTCCAGGATCGCCAGATCGCCGCGCTATCGGGCGGGCAACAGCAGCGGGCCTTCATCGCCCGGGCCCTGGCCCAGGAAGCCCATGTGCTGTTGCTCGATGAGCCCTTCAGCGGGCTCGACCAGCCGGCGCAGGAAATGTTGACCGGGCTGCTGGCCGAGTTGGTCGAAGAGGGGCGGCTGGTCATGGCCTCCCATCACGATTTGAAAACCGTGGCCAGCAGTTTCGATCTCGCCCTGCTCATCAAGCGCGAAATTGTCGCCTTTGGTCCCCCGGGGGAATCGATGTCCGAGTCGAATCTGGCGGAGGCCTTCACCGCATGAGCGAATGGGTGGAACTCCTCTCGTACCCCTTCAACCAGCGCGCCCTGTTAGCGGCGGTGTTGATCGGGGCGGTGAACGGGTATTTCAGCGGCTACGTCGTGTTGCGGAAGACCGCCTTGTTCACCGGGGCCTTGTCGCACAGCCTGCTGCCGGGCACCGCGGTCGGTTTTATACTGTTCGGCATCTCCGCGTTCAGTGCGTTTTCCGGCGCCTTGATGGTCTCCCTGCTTATCGGCCTCTGCGCGATTGCGATTTCCCGGGGCAGCCGGGTCGATAAGGATGCCGCGCTGCCGATCCTCTGCACCTCCGCCTTTGCCATCGGGTTGTTGATTCTCGACCATATTAAAGTCAACATCGAGCTTGAGGGCTTCCTGTTCGGGAACATCCTCTTCCTCTCCGATTCCGACCTCTGGTATGCCTACCTCGTGGGCTTTTCCGTGCTGGTCCTGCTGGTGGTATTTCAACGGCCGATCCTGTTGTTCATCTTCGAGCCGAACGTGGCCCAGGCGCAGGGAATCCCGGTCCGGTGCCTGAGCTACGGCCTGATCACCCTGCTGATCATGACCTTGATTACCTCCCTGCAGGCGGTCGGCGTGATCCTCGCGCTCGGCTTGCTGGTTGCACCTGGCGCGACCGTGTACCTCTTTGTCGATTCGCCGCGGGCCCTGCTCTGGGGCGGGGCCTTGCTGGGCGTCGTGACCACGAGCTCCGGCCTGCTGCTGTCCCTGGTGCTCGACGAGCGAAGCGGGGCGGTAATCGTGCTCCTGGCCGGGCTCGTGTTTCTCACCTGTTTCTTCTTCAGCCCGAAATACGGACTGCTGCGGCAATGGCTCCGGGCGCGGCATGCGCATCATTGATGCTGGATTTCCGGCCGCTGGACGCATGCAGAGAGGCTCGACATTTTTCCCCGAGGCGGTACATGTACTATGTGCATAGAACCTTTGGCGCGGGGCACGGTAACCGGAGATCATGATGGGCAAGCAATTATTTGGATTTGATGTCGAGCGGGAATGGGACTACGAAAACGGTTTTTACCTCACCAGCCACGTGACGCGTTTGCCCAAGATGCTTGCGCATTTCGAACTCTACAAGTCCATCGCGAACCTGCCTGGCCACGTGGTCGAGTGCGGCGTGTTCAAGGGGGCCTCGTTCATACGCTTTGCAACCTTCCGCGAGGTTCTCGAGAGCCCGCACTCCCGAAAGCTTATCGGTTTTGACGCGTTTGGGAAATTTCCTGATCAGGAGCATGCCGATGACCAGGCCTTTGTCGAGCGCTTTGAAGGCGCGGCCGGGGAGGGTATCTCCACGGATGAACTGGACCAGGTCATGGAGCACAAGGGCTTTGAAAATTATGAACTGGTGCAGGGCAACATCCTGGAGACGGTGCCCGATTACCTGGTCGCGCACCCGGAGCTCAAGATCGCCCTCCTGCACATCGATACCGACGTGTACGAACCCGCTACCACGATCCTGAACAACCTCTACGACCGGGTGGTCACGGGTGGCCTGGTCGTGTTCGATGACTTTGCAACCGTCCCGGGCGAGACCCGGGCGGTCGACGAGTTTTTTGCGGACAAGGATATCCTCATCGAAAAGTTGCCTATCTCCCATATCCCGACCTACATCCGGAAGCCCTGATGGGTGACCGGGCCGCGGGATGCCGGCGGTTCCCCAATATATTGCCCGTTTAGTGGGATCGCAGCGAGCGGGCAGGCGGCGGGTGGCCCCCCGGGATATGCGATCAAGTTATCGTGCTTATAG
>JAPYUI010000457.1 GCA_029936175.1 Kiritimatiellia bacterium | reverse complement strand
TGCCCACGACCCGCGGCTTCGACCGCTACTACGGGCTGGCCGACGGGTGCTGCAACTTCTTCAACCCCGGGCTCAAGGCCCGGGCCGGCGAGGGCGCCCCGGGCAGAAAGGGCAAGACCCGCGTCCGGCGCTGGGCCATCGAGGACCAGGTGATCATGGGCTACACCAACCCCGACAAGGACTTCTACACCACCGACGCCTTCACCGACTACGCCATGGATCGCCTGGATGAATACAAGGGGGAGGACAAGCCCTTCATCCTGTATCTTCCCTACACCGCCCCCCATTACCCGCTGCATGCCTGGCCCGAGGACATCGCCAAGTACCGCGGCAAGTACAAGATCGGCTGGGACGAAATCCGCAAGCAACGCTTCGAGCGAATGAACGAGATGGGCATCATCGGCCCCAAGCACAAGCTGAGCCCGCGCGCCTCCAAGGCCTGGGACGACCTGTCCGAGGAGCAAAAGGATGCCGAGGACCTCAAGATGGCCGTCTATGCGGCCATGATCGACCGGGTCGACCAGAACCTCGGGCGCCTCTTCGCCAAGGTCAAGGAACTGGGCAAGTGGGAGAACACGCTCATCCTCTTCCTCACCGACAACGGGGCCTGCCCCGAGCAACCCAACACCACCCCCGGCATCCCCCCGGGCCCGGTGGAAGGCTACCGCACGGTCTCGGTCGGATGGGCCAACGCCAGCAATACGCCCTACCGCAAATTCAAGTCGACCGACTACGAGGGCGGCATCCGCACCCCCTTCATCGCCCATTGGCCGGGCGTGATCAAGCCCGGCATGACCGACCAGGTCGGCCACATTATCGACATCTCCGCCACCTTCCGCGACATCACCGGCGCGAAATACCCCAAGCAGATCCTGGGCAACAAGACCAAGCCCCCGGTCGGCAAGTCCCTCCTCCCCATCTTCCAGGGTAAACAACGGGAACCCCACGAGGAAATCTACTGGCACTTCAGCCGGGCCAACGCGGTCCGCCAGGGGGACGTGAAAGCGGTCCGGGCCGGCAAGGCCTGGGAACTGTACAACCTCAAGGACGACCCCTCCGAGATGAACAACCTGGCCAGGGAAAGACCGGAGAAGACGGCCGAGCTCGCCAAGATGTGGGAAGCCTGGAGGCAGGACTACAAAACCAAGCCCAAGTGAATCAACGAACCCGTTCCAGGGTCCCGGAAATGAAACACCTTCTAATCACCAACGGAGGCAAGACGGGTGCACAATTGAAAGCGGAAGGGAAATGAAACGACTGATCCTTTTCACCCTTACGTTGGCCTTGGCGGTGTCGGCATTGGCGGCGGATAAC
>JAPYUI010000456.1 GCA_029936175.1 Kiritimatiellia bacterium | reverse complement strand
AACCTAGAATGGAACTTTTTGAAATGTATTTTTTGACACCAGTTTTGGAGTTTTTAGCGTTTTTTATTTTTCTCGAATTTCGATTTTTTTCGATTTTTTTATTTTTAAAATATTTTTTTTATTTTTGAAAATATTTTTTGGAAATATTTCAGAGTCATCATCCATCCAAACGGGTTTCGTTTCATCCATCTACAATAACTGTCAATAAGGATTGCTAAAATTACTAGAATACACCCCCAGGGGAGGTGGCGCCCCGCTTTAAAAGTTGGAACTTGCGTTCCGGAATGAGCTCACCCAAACATTGATATTTATTGCGTTGGAATTATTGTTTCAGTCCCTTCATATTTGTCTGTTTTGACGTGGGTCAGGTCAAAATTAGCGTCTGCAGTGTCAGAATATTTTCAGTGCAGCAAGACACCTGCAGTTCGGTAATTTGAGGGCCCGCAGCGACTGGGCAATGGAAATCCTGTTATGTAGCCTCATTCCGTACCCTCGACAGCGCAAACAACGCAAGCCAAACATTATTCAGCCTGGCGTGGAATATAATGGGCGACGCAACGGACACGTCAACACGTCAACGCAACGAACACGCCAAGGACATTTCTTTGCACGCTTTGGGTATTTGGAGCACACATTGGGTTCGTATTACGCCCGATGAAATGGTCCGAGTCGCACAGAGACGAGTCAGTCAGTTCACAAACTTTGGTCCAAAGTAATTACGCTTGCCCAAAACGCTCCTGCCAGGCTGAACCAAATGTTCGTAGTATGAACTCAACCTAGTCATTCACTCGTCCTCCATCCATCAGACAAACCTCAAACTTTTAAAAGTTTAAAAACTTTTAAAAATAATAAAGTGCGAACATCCACACACACACATCATTTTTGATCCTGTTTTGGACCACGGAAAGCGTCCTGTAGTCGATGGATGCGAAAAAAACGCGTCACTTTCCTATCCCTCGACTGTAATGCCACCGAACCATTAAAAGATCACCTTCGATTGTCCGATTTGCGAGAGTAATGCGATTTTCAGATGTGCCTCGAGGTCGCCTAAACAGCACCCCGTTGGTTTGGGCGAGCTGATTCCGGAACGCAAGTTCCAACTTTTAAAACGGGGCGCAATAATTATGGACTGGTCAAAAACCATATCGGTGATGTTCTGCAGGAAGTGCTTCGAAGGCTGGGTCCGCGCGAACGTTGGCGACGGCCAGATACGGCTGGCTTGCTTTCATCCGAATAGGGTGGCGGGAGCCCCGGTTCTGATCCTGTGGGGGACTCGGCAGAGGACGAGAAAGAACCGCACTTTGGTTTCCTGCGTTATTGTAC
>JAPYUI010000023.1:7427-35496 GCA_029936175.1 Kiritimatiellia bacterium | reverse complement strand
TGGGAGAACACATCCTCCGGCTTGATCGCATCCCAGGGAACCTCCACCGCGCGCGTGCTGCCGCCGAGTACCAGAACGAAGGATAAAAATAGCCAAAGGTGCCGTGTCATGGAGTGTTGTCCCCGGATGCTTCGTTGGATTTTAAATCGGGCGTCACTGTCTGCGATTTTTCTTTCAACTGCTGCTGGACCTTGATTGCCGCAATCTTTCCGATCAGGGACGAACGTTGAAGACCCAGGTTCCGTTGCCGGTTCCGCAGCTCGCCCAATTGCCGGCTCACGACCTTCTGCTCGTCGAGCAGTGCGCGATACGCCTCGTCGGCATTCAGCGTACCCGTTAACTGCTCCCGGGCGGTCGCCAGTTCCTGCTCCAGCAGCGCGATGCGGGCACGAAGTTCCTTGAGCTTTTCGTCCTTTCCAGCCTCTTCATATCGCGCCTGCAGACGATTTTGCAACGTGCGTGCGGTGGTGACCTGAGCCCGTGAGTCCTGCTTGCCTTCCCCCAGCTTACCTTCAACTACCAGCAGCTCTGCGTTCAACTGCTGCAGCTGATCCTCGGGGGTGGAGACAGGCACTGCGACATCCTCCGCATAAAGCGCAGTCCCACACCCGCCCGTCAGGCATACTAAGGCGCACACCACGGGCTTCTTACACCAACTCGTTAACATCCTGAATTCCTTGCCACATTTGACTTATGAAAGCTACAAAAAAAATGGTCCACACAAAATGACAATTACTACTTATCAATTCGTAAGTTAGACCGGATTACCCGCGACTCAAAAGCAAGTCCGAAAAGCGCAAAAAGCACGGTATTTTGCATCCTGAAAGGGGGGGTGATTTATGAACTTTCTGTACATTATGACGATTCTGATAGGACCTCGACCCACCGTTGTGGAAGTGCGTACAGCTACCGGGTCATCCGGTATTCGAACGAGGCAATCGGGAGAGCAAAACGGCCTGGGGGAAATCTTTTGACGGGTAGTTAACGGATGCTTAACCATAATTCACCTTACCCGCGGCCTGAATTTACGTATACAGCTATCTTTCATGAGAAGCTTTCCACCGGGCACTCGGGCAGGGACTGGAGGAAAAACCGGCCGTACCCCTTCGTGCATATCCGTGGGTCCATGACCACCACGATCCCGGTATCTTCGCAATGCCTGATCAAACGCCCGGCCCCTTGCCGGAAACGCAGAATCGCTTCCGGCAGGGAGTACTCCTTGAACGGATTCCCACCCCGTTCCTTGATTAGCGCCATCCGTGCCTGGACCAGGGGCTGATCCGGTACCGCAAAAGGGAGACGGGTAATCATGATGTTCTGCAGGTCATCCCCCGGAACATCGACCCCCGTCCAGAAACTGGCCAGGCCAAACAGGACGGAACGCGGTTTTTCCCGGAATGACGCCAGCAAGGACGCCCGGGAGAGCTGCTGACCCTGCATCCATATCGTGAGCTCATCCCGCTTGAAGTCCTCCGCGCAAAGTTCGGCCACCTCCTGCATCAGGCGATTGCTGGTGAACAGGGCAAAGGCATTTCCCTGCGTCTTCAGCGAAAAGTGGTGAATCCACCGCGCCAGCTCGACCGCATAACCCGATTCATTCGGATCCGGCATGCTCTCCGGCACGTGCACCACCATTTGTGCCTCGAAATTAAACGGGGACTCCACCTGCAGCGTCCCCGCGTCCGTCGCACCCACCCGTTGCTGGAAATAGGAGAGGTCGCCCCGCACAGACAGGGTTGCACTGGTCATGATGATGTTCGGTACCTCATCGAACAACAGCGGCTTGAGAATCGGGCCGACCTCAACCGGTGCAGAGTGCATCACCACCCGCGACCGGCGCGCACCGGCCATCTCCAGCCAGTAGACCTGGTCCTCCAGCTTTTGCTGAAGGAAGGCTTCCAGCGTGTCGCCCAGTTCATGCCCCTTGCGGCGAACCGATTGCAGCTCGACCCGGGTATCGTCATCGTCGACGCTATCCTCGAGCTCGCGCAGTGCATGTGAAATCTTCTGCAGGCGTTCCGGGACCGTGGTTTGAATGTTCAGTGGCTCGCTGACGACGCGCTGATTATCCTCGCCCCCTTTAAATTCCGCCCAGTGCTGCAGGTCGTGGAACAACACCCCCACCTGCTCGCGAAGCTGGGTGACTTCAAACGCGGCATCCCCGGCCTTCAGGGTCGCCAGGATCCCCTTGCGGGATTCCGGCACGTACAGGCGGCGCAGCCAATGCTCGAAACCGAACTGCGACAAGCGGATTCCCAGGTGCTGGCTTGCCACTCCTTCTGTTTCATGCGCCTCGTCCAGGATCACCACCGCGTATTCCGGGAGAAAGCCCCCGCCCTGCGCGCGAATGGCCAGGTCCGCAAAGAACAAGCTGTGATTCACCACCACCACCTGCGCATCCAGCATTGCGCGACGGGCATGGGTGAGAAAGCAGTCCTTGCAGGCCTTGTGCGCGGGGTACATGCAGGTCCCCTCCTCCGCACAGACCTGGGCCCACACCCCGGAGGAGGGCTGGAACGGCATCGCCTGCAGGCTGCCATCCTCGGTCTGCTCCACCCAAGCCAGGATGCGATCCAGTTCTTCGGACTCGCCCGGGTTGAACAGGTCCCCCCCTTTCCTCCGGGCAAACTGCAAACGCCGCTTACAAATATAGTTGGAACGCCCCTTCGCCAGGACCACCTTGAACTCCCGCCCCAGGCAGTGTTTCAGCATCGGGATGTCCTTCTGCATCAACTGCTCCTGCAAGCTGATCGTGTGTGTGGAAACAATCACCCGAAGGTCCTGCTCCAGTGCGGCCGTGACCGCGGGCATCAGGTACGCGACCCCCTTGCCGGTCCCCGTGCCCGCCTCCACCACCAGGTGGCGCTCCGTCTCCAGGGCCCGGGCGACCCCCATCGCCATCTCGACCTGGCCGGGGCGAAGCTCGAAGGGACGGTCGCTCGCCGTGAACGCCTTGCTCAAGGGCCCGGCCTCGCCAAAAAATTCTTCCACCTCTTCGCACATGGACACGGCTCCCGGACGCGCAGGATCCGGTGGGTCGACCGGGGAAATCATGCCCACACCCGGAAGGGCAAGGGGGAATGTCCCCCGCAATCACGGCGGCGGCCGATCGGGGCGGGAAAACGGTGTCGAACCATCGCAAAAAAATGGAGCGAGTGATCGGGTTCGAACCGACGACATCCACCTTGGCAAGGTGGTGCTCTACCAACTGAGCTACACTCGCCCCTCGCGGAACTGGCAGATTGATATACCGTCCTTCTCCGGCAATGCAACCTCGGATTTTTTAAAAAAATGCAGAGCGTCCGCACTAGAAATCCATCAATTCAACATCTGGATCGATATCCGAATCTTTCCACCCTCGAGGGGGCTTGATTCCGATCGAAGCGACCCGCTTAACGGTCAATTGATTCCCCTTGGTGCGCGCGCCCCTTACCTGGTACATCGACAAATCCACAACCTGCTGATGCACCCGCTGATTCTTGGCCGGTTTAAATTTCAGGTAGAGGCTCGGGGGATTCGAGTCTTCAAAGAGCAGTGATTCAGATCCTTCCGGACATAAGCGGTACTCCCGACTCTGGATCACCCCGCCGAACTTGAACTTCTTTACGTAGGTCACCATTGCGCTCGTGTACACGTAGAGGAAGGCTTTCTCCCGGTCGAATTTGGTGCAGTACAACATCCCCTTGCCCACGTAAAACTTGTCCGGGGCCGACAAGCACCAGTAGCGGCCGCCCGAACCGACCACGAGCACCTTGTCCAGGGGTGAACACTCCATGATCAACTTGCCTTTGCGCACGCCATGTCCGACGTAGCCCGTTTCGGCATCGTACATGATCGACAGGTCCTTTGCGGTCAAGGCTCGAACCTCGATCTCCTTGAAGGTGCCCATCCTTGTGCGTCGCGGATACCGACCCTTGTACGTCTTGACCAGGTTCTGCAGGTATTTCGTCGCGTAGGGTGTCAGTTTCTTCAGGTTCTTTTCCACCTCGTCGAGGGCCACAAGCGAGTCCTCGATATCTTTGCGGTTCTTATCGATGTCGAACTGGGAAATCCGCTTGATCCGGACCGCCAGCAACATCTCGACATCCTCCGGAGTGATGTCCCGGCGCAACAGCTTGCGGAACCTGTTCACCCCCTCCAGCACGACCTGCTGTACCTCCTCGTAGGCCTTGCATTCCTCGATCGTCCGGTAGATCCGGTTCTCCACGAATATCTGCACCAGGGTCTTGTAATGAAACGCATCCTGCAGCCGGCCCCGCTCGTGCAGGAGCTCCCCCTTGAGGATGTCAACCAACTGCTCCGTATTGTACCGGAGCACCTCGTCCACCGTCATCTCCACCGGTCGATTCTCACGGATCACCAGGATATTGCTGCTGAGAGAGACCTCGCAGTCCGTGAACGCATACAGGGCCTGCTCCACCTTTTCCGGTTTCTGCCCACTCACCAGGTTGATATGAATCTCTACCTGCTCGGCCGTGTAATCATCAATCGATCGAACCTTGATCTTCTTTTTCCGCGCCGCGTCCTCGATGCTTCGCGTCAGCGTTTCCGTCGTCGTTCCGTAAGGCAGGTCCCGAATGACAAGCGTACTCTCGCCCTTCGTCTCAATCTTCGCCCGGACCTTGACCTTCCCGCGACCCTTGTCGTAATCTGAGCAGTCCATGATCCCGCCCTGGAGAAAGTCGGGCTCGACGCGAAAGGGTTTCTTCTTGAGGATGGCAATCTGCGCTTCCAGCAACTCGATGAAATTGTGCGGCAGAACCCGCGTGCTCAACCCGACCGCAATCCCTTCCGCCCCCTGCATCAACAACAGCGGGAGCTTGGCCGGCAGGGTCACCGGTTCCTCGTTGCGTCCGTCGTAACTCGGGACCAGGGTCGTGAGATCCTTGTTGAACAACTGGGTTCGCGCCAACTCGGTCAACCGGCACTCGATATAGCGTGAAGCCGCCGCGCGGTCGCCGGTATGAATATTCCCGAAGTTCCCCTGCCCTTCGACCAGGTAGTCCTTGTTGGCCAGGTTAACCAGGGCGTCCGCAATCGACGCATCCCCATGGGGGTGAAACTGCATGCAGTAGCCCACGATATTCGCGACCTTGATGAGTTTTCCATCGTCTTTCTTATGCAGGGACCAGAGGATACGTCGCTGTACCGGCTTTAAGCCATCCTCGAGATGGGGAATCGCCCGGTCCCGAATCACGTAGGAGGCGTATTCCAGGAAATTCACGTCGACGAGATCTTTCAGGCGATCACTGGTTTCGTACACCTCCCGCTGCCCGTTCGGCCCGGCAGAGTGCTCCAGCTCCAGTTCCTGCTGGTCATCGCTCATGCCTCCTCCTCCACCACCAGGTGATCCATGATGTACGCACGCCGCTGGGGCGTGTTCTTCCCCATGTAAAACTTCATGATGCGCGGCACTTCATTCAGTTCGCCGATACGCACCGGGGTCACCCGCTGATCCGGGCCGATAAACCCCGAGAACTCCTTCGGGGAAATTTCACCCAGGCCCTTGAACCGCGTAATCTCGCAGCCCCGGTGCAACTTCTCCATCGCGGCATCGCGTTCCTGCTCCGAGTAACAATAGACCGTCTCTTTCTTGTTACGCACCCGGAACAGCGGGGTCTCCAGGATATACAGGTGCCCCTCCTCTACCAGGCGCTGGAAGTAGCGGAGAAAATAGGTGATCATCAGGTTGCGGATATGCATGCCATCCACGTCGGCATCGGTGGCGAGAATGACCTGGTTGAAACGCAGCTTGTCGATGGAATCCTCAATATTCAGGCAGCGCATCAGGTTGTACAATTCATCGTTCTTGTACAGGGCGTCCCGCTTCAGGTCGCATACGTTCAGGGGCTTTCCCCGCAGGGTGTAGATGGCCTGCGTGTGCACATCCCGGCAGCTCACCAGTGAACCCGCAGCCGACTGGCCTTCGGTGATGTAGATCATGGTCTCCGGGTGCGTATTCTTTTTCTTGTCGTAGTGCTTCTTGCAATCGCGCAGCTGGGGAATCCGGATCGAAATCGCCTTCGACTTTTCACGGGCCAGCTTCTTGACCGACTGGATCTCCTTGCGGAGCTTTCGCGTTTCCTCGATCTTCTGCACCGCGAGCTCGGCCGCTCGCTTGTTCCTGTGCAGGAGGTCGATCACCTGGGTGCGCACCTCGTTAACCAGGTCGCTGCGAATCTCCCCGTTTCCAAGCTTATTCTTCGTCTGGGACTCGAAAATAGGTTCCTTCAGGCGAATTGCGATCGCGCCGACCAGGCCTTCACGCACATCATCACCATCAAACTTGGCCCGCGCAAATTCATTGAACCCCTTGAGCAGGCCCTCACGAAAAGCACTGAGGTGCGTCCCCCCGTCCGGGGTGAACTGGCCGTTTACGAATGCGTAATACATCTCGTTATACTGGTGCGTATGCGTGAAGGCAAATTCCAGCATCTTGCTCTGGAAGTGCAGCGGTTGGTAGACATGATCGTGGTCCACCTCGTTGTCGATCAGGTCCAGCAGACCGGCCCGGGCCTGGAGGGTCCGCCCATTGTAATTGATCTTCAACCCGGGGTTCAAATAGGTATAGAAACGAAGCCGCTTCAGTATGTAGTCCTCGTTGAAGCGATACGCCTCGAAGATGGTCTCATCGGGGGTAAAGCTAACCAGGGTGCCGTCCCGCTCACCCTTGGCCGATCCTTTAGCCTTGTCCGTCAGTTTCCCCCGCTCGAAGGTCGCCTCGGCAAATTTACCTTCGCGGTAACTCGATACCGAGAACAGGCTGGACAGTGCATTCACCGCCTTTGTACCGACGCCGTTCAACCCGACGCTGAATTGGAACACGTCATCGTTATACTTGGCCCCGGTATTGATCTCCGAGACACACTCCACCAACTTGCCGTGTGGAATCCCGCGGCCGTAGTCGCGAATGGTGACTTCCCCTCCATCCAGCACCACGTCGATTCGCTTGCCATGGCCCATGATGTGCTCGTCGACCCCGTTATCGATGACCTCCTTAAGCAGGACGTAAATGCCATCGTCGTAGTGCGAACCGCTGCCGATGCGACCGATATACATCCCCGTGCGCACGCGGATATGCTCGACCGACGAAAGGGTCTTGATCTTGCTCTCATCGTAGACGCCCTTCGCCGATGCCGCCTTGTTCTTTTTTGCGGCAGCTTTCTTTGCGGGCTTCTTCGCTGGTTTTTTTTTCGCGGCCATGGAGCTCGAATCAGGTTCCCAAGTTAAACGACAAGGAGGCCACCTCCCGCAGATAACCACGCGGTCATCCCCGGGAGACGGCCCCCACACCCAATTATTCAAGCTCTCACACCTGGGAGCAGGTAGCCTACCAGAAAAACATTTCCAGGCGCATCCAAATGTTCGAAAAAAACAGCCCGGGAGGATCGACCCCCCGGGCGAGGCGGGTCAGGCCGGTTCACCTGCGGGGGGATGGATACGGCAGGGAAGGCCTCCCATGGCTACTCCAGGCGGATCCCATCCACAAACAGCACCGACCCGTCCTGCTTCTCGAGCATGCTGATCCCGAACTTCCAGATCTTCGACCCATCGATTTTTCGCCCGCTGTCCGTCTGAAACAGGCGATCCAGGGGGACGACCAGGCGATTGGGCCCGGGCTCTAACACAAAATCAACATGTCCCTGTTGCACGTAGGTCGATTCCGGCAGGTCATCCACCCGCACATCTCCCTTGCGCGGCCGCTTCCCGGTCCAGAAAATCGAGCACACCAGGGTATCGTAGGGCGACCAATCCGCATTCATCTCCTCCAGGAACCAGCCCGAGTACGAGAAATCCCGGGTCTCGACCAAGCGGACCGAACGCCTGCCGTGGGCGGCGTGCTCATGCGATAAGGCCCCCTTAAACCCGTACAGATTCCAGCGCCTGAGCTCCATCCGGTTCTCAAACGTGCCCAGCAGGGGAAAGGACTCCCGGACCTTTATCCGGTCGAACCCCTGCATCAGGGAGGGCAGCAGCGCCAGCACAAGCAGGCCGAAGGCCCCCAGCAAGTGCCCCTTTCGTTTCACCTTCGCGTCAACCCGGAAGGCCTTGTAGACCAGGTACGCCGCCAGGACCCCGCCCAGGCCAAGAAACCAGTCCGACCAGCTCGCGCTCCGGTGCAGCAGGGGCTGGACCAGTTCCAGGACCGTATGCAGGCCCTGGACAAAGACCGCGCTACTCGTTTCCCGGCTCCAGGTCTTCCCGTGCAACCACTTCAGGTGCAGGCAAGTATAGAACAAAACAAAGGAGGCTGGAAAATGGAGAAAGTTCCAGAGAGCCGACATAAGACGGGTTTTTTCTTCCGGCTGTATCGGCGTCAGCATCAAGGCCATCATCACGCCGACCAGGCACAGGGGTGCGCTACGATACAGGAAGGCCTTTAGATTTTGTCGCTTCGATCCCATGCCACCTCGTAGGTTCCGCGCCATGCATCCCACAGGGCAAAGGCCGTGGTTAGGTTCAGCGATGTAAACATCAGGGGTACGGCCAGCACCTTCGAGCGGCAATGGAACCCCTGCAGGACCCAGCCCAGGTAGGCCAACAGGTAAAAGCCCACCTGGCCGGCAAAAAGCACTTGGTACAAGGTGCGGTCCAGCAGCGCGAGATTGCACGCGAAGAGGATCAGCAGGACCCCCGGGGAGGCCAGGCGGCTCAGCTTGTGCGAAACAAACTGAAACCAGATTGGATTCTTCCAGGGCTTCAATATATCCGGACACTGCCTTACCACCTGGATGTTCCCTGCAATCGTCCGGCGCTTGCGCACGAATTCCTTCCCGGCCGTGGTGGAGGGGGTATCGTAGGCCATGGCACCCGCTTCAAAAACACAACGGTAGCCCTGGAGCACGACCCGCATCGGTATGGCCACGTCGTCCAGGAGTGAATCCTCCGGGATCGCCTGGAACAGGCTTCGGCGAATCGCGTAGAAGGCCCCGGTTGCCCCGGGAACCGAACGTACCCGACCCTCGCTGTTGCGAATGAATTTTTCATAGGTCCAGTAGAGGTCCATGCCACTCGCCGCGGTGCTGGCGTCTTCAGGAGGGCGAAACACCAACTCCCCCGATACCGCACCGACCATCGGGTCCGCAAAACGAGCCAGCAGGCGTTCCAGGGCAGCCGGGGCCAGTTCCTGGCGCGCATCCGTGAGCACGACCACCTCACCCTTGCATTGCGGCACCAGTTCGTTCAGCACCGCGGCTTTCCCCCGGCGCTCCGTAAAGGCATGGTGCACGACCCTCGCGTGTTGCGCGAGGACCGCCGCCGTGTCATCGCCCGACCCGTCCGAAGCCACGACAATTTCAAGCGGCTGCAGGGTCCCGTCAAACAGCGATTGCAACTTCCCGGGCAGGTTTGCCGCCTCATCGTGACCGACCAGGAGGACCGAGCAATCGGGGACAGGCCCCCCACCCATCGGCTCCGGCTCCTTCATCCGTGCCCACAGCCCGATGATCACCGGGTAGCCGATGTAGATGTAAACGATCATGGCCGTGGCCAGCCAGAAGATGATTTCGATTGCCGCGTGCATGCTGCCGCCCCACCCATACAGCCCCGGCGAAATTCCCGACGAGCGGAAAAGGAATAAAAAAGCGTTCCAATGACCGAAAGGGTCAGCGTATCGCGTGCAAATGCTCGTAGGTTCGCACGAACATCTTCCCCCCCGCGATCGCGGGCGTGGTCCGGCACAACGCGTCCAATTCGTTCACGGCCAGGAGCTCCAGGTGATCGCCGGCGCGGATCACGCTGACCGACCCACCCTTGTCCACGCAGAAGATCTTGTCCCCCGCGATCACCGGGGATCCAAAGTAGTCGCCCCGAACCCGCTCTCTCCATATCGTCTTCCCGGTCTGGTGTTCCACGCAGCTCACGATCCCCTTGTCCTCCCAGAGAAATACCCAGTCCCCGTAGACAATCGGGCTCGGGATATGCGGGACCGATCGCTCGATACGCCAGACTTCCTCGACCCGGCCCTCGCCCAGCGGTCGCACCGCGACGCAATGCTTGGGATTGGTGGTGAATCCACAGGTGGCAATCACCAGGTCGCCGGCGACAACCGGGGAGGAAATAGCCCGTTCCTTGGTTTCGATGTCGTACACGCTTTTCTCCCAGAGCAGGGAGCCATCCATCGGGTTGATCCCACTGATACCATGCTGCCAGTTATTCAACACCAACTGGTCCTTGTAGGCGACCGCGCAGGAATACGAGATACGCTTGCTCCGCCGCGCAAGCCGCCAGGTCACCGTGCCCGTCTTCGCATCCACGGCAACCCATTCACCATCTGCATCCTGGTCCTTGTTGATGATCACCAGGCCCCGGTACACGATCGGTGAAGCGCCAAAGCCATGGCCCCCGATGCTCGGTCCCAGGCCTGTGCTCCACTGGTGCTTACCGCCATGATCGTACGCGGCAAGCGTAAGCTCGTCGGAGGTCCCCCAGCTGAAATACACGCGCTCGGCATCACAGGCGGGGGTCGTGGAGGCCACACTGTTGAACTTGTGGTGCTTGTTGCGCGCTGCCTTCACGGGAACCTGCCACCGGATGCGCCCGCTGTCCGCGTCGACACAGAGGGGTATCCGCATGCCCGAGGTCTCGTCGCCGCAAAGCACAAAAACGTTCTTTCCGGCAACAACCGGCGACCCGTGCCCGCTCGCCGGAAGGGCGATCGACCAGCAAAAATTCGCCTTTGTCCACTTGGCGGGAATCTCGGTTTTCGACACGCCCGCGCCGTTGGGCCCGCGGAAGCGCGGCCACTCCTGGGCCACTGCAGAAACGGCGCTGAACGCCATGAGGAGAAGCGGTATTTTCATGGCTCCTTGATTCCTTCAATACGCAGTGAGTCGATGTTGCCCCCGCTGTCACCATAGCTCTCGATCCGGATGCGGTTCATCCCCTCCTTCAGCGGGGCCTCCGCAACCTGGTCCCGCCACGTGCTCCAACTGTCCGTGGAGGGGAACGGCAGGGGCTCCCCGATCTCCCGCCCGTTGACGATGAGCTTCAGGGGGCGTTCGCCAGCCTGGAGGGCATAGCGGAAATACAGGTGGTACGGCCCGGGGGCTTTCACAGGAAGCTCCCACTCTACATAGCTACCGGAAGCCGTTTGAAAGTCGACAAAGCCCGCCCCGTAGAACCCCGAGCTATTCCCCGCCCGTTTCGCGCCTTGCATCGTGGCGAGCTCGGCCTCGTGGACCCCTGGCAGGGGATGTTTCTTCGCCACAGTGCCTGGCCTGCGGGATACGGGTGCCCCCCTTCCCCACAAGCCCGGTTGGACCAACTGGACCCGACCCGCACCTGCACGCTGATTCTCCGGCACGGGCGGTGTATCATTTAACAAGCGGTTCAGGGTGTAGACCATGAAGGTATTCGCCAGTGCGCGACCATCCACATTCTTCAGCCCGGCAATCTTCAATTCGTGCAGATGCCAGGCTGCCATCTCCGCGAGCACCAACTCAACCACCCGCCCATCAGCGGCCAGTCGCACATCGGTGACGGGGACGTCCGTCTTTCCGAATTGCGGGCTCCCATATCCCTCGTGGTAACGGTAAAAATAACGCCTCATCTTCCAGGTCTGCGTCTGCCGGGCGATGACCGGGTCCACCGCCTCGGTGAAGGTCAGGCGGAAGCCATCCCCGGTCAGGTTCATCTTTTGTACCTCGAAGGGCATTTCGCCATCCCAGGTCACCCGCTGCAGCCCGGATCCACCCGCCCAGGTGTGTTTCGTCTGGCCCACCCACAACGCACCCGATGCATCGAAGGCCAAGCGGTTGCTCCCCCGGCCCAGTCCGTCGCCATCGTAGAAGGGAATACAGGCGCCCTGCAGTGCACCCCCCACTTCCTCCAGCATGATACGCATGATACGTGAGCGATTCATTTCCCCGACAAACAATTGGCCGGCAAAGGGTCCGAATTTTCCCGCGGTGCTGTCGACGAGGGGCTGGGTCGGCGAATTCGCCATGATCCCGTGGGGGAAAACAACACAGGCACGCGTGCGCATGGCATCCAGGGTGTCAACCGGTGTAGCCAAAGGGTGCCCACGGAACCCTTCCTCCCACGCGCGACTTCCCGCATGGCCGTAAAAGCGGCCTTCCTGGATATGGAACAACTTGCTTGAGCCGAGCCAATCCCCCTGGTTGTCCGTGCAGAACAGGCGGCCCTCGAGATCGAGGCCCACCCCGTTTGGGGTGCGCAAACCGGAGGCAAATGGAATCATGGTTCCTTCCCGGTCAACCTTGATCATCCAGCCCCGGTACGGCACGGACGAATACATGCGGCCCGGCCTACGCCGGTTGAATGCGGCACGCATTTCACTGAAGGGCTCGGGGGTGAGTGCGGGATCGTTGTAATAGCGTTCCGAGTTGAAATAAAAGGTTCCCCGCACCTCCGCCCGGATGCCATCACCGGAGGAGGCCGTCCCCAGGGAGGCAAACAGGTTCCCTTTTGCATCCCTTACCGGGCCAAAATGGAACTCGTGGTAATTCCCGGACAGGCCAAAGTCATCGCACAGCGTTTCATAGAGATCGGCCCGGCCATCTCCATCCTCGTCCACGAGCCGGGTAATCTCCGGGCGCTGGCTCACGATGAGCGTGCGGTTGTCGACGGCCACGATCCCGAGCGGGTTGTGCAGGCCCTCGGCAAAAAGTGCCCAGGTCGCGTCGGCCGGGTCGTACAGGTATACCTTTCCGAAAGGAAAACAGGCCGCAAGCCGTCCGTCCGGGAGAAAAGCCAGGCCATCGACCTGGCCGTTGAGATCCCTGTCCTCCGGCAGGGCGAGGCGCTCAACCGAATAGTTCTCGCGTGCCAAGGCACTTACCAGGAAACCCATCACCATCGGGATGAGGAGGTACTTCATTCTTTGGGCTCCAGGATGGTAATCGTGAAGGCCGATGCTTCTGCGGGCCTCAAGCGCAACCGGTCGCCTTCCCAGTGGCCCGCGGAGCTGCTCACTTGTCCCGGGCGACCGGCCGGACGTTGAAAGTAAACCGGGCTGGATACGCCCGTCAGGGTGAACGATCGCACGATCCCCTTCCCGGTATCGGCGAGGCGGATCAACTCGCGCGCCTCGATACCCCCGAAGGTAAACCGAAACTCCGGGTACCCATGAACCAGGCGATAACCCTTGAATGCCGGCGCCGGGCTTGCGCCCTCAACCGCAAAGGGAAAGGCGGCTCCCTCCAGGTAGTGCGGCGTTTGCGGAAAAGCGGTAACCGGCTTGCCATTGCTTTCCAGGTGCCGGCGGAGGGTGCCGTAATCCAGCCAGCCGCCTTCGCTCCACACCGCGCGCAAATGGACCATTCCCGCATCCCAGATGTAGTGCTGTCCGCCGGGCAGGGCCACCGCGATCGCCGCCGGGGTGGCGTGCGGGAGAAAGGCCCGCACCACGACCGGACGCGTAATCACGCCCCCCTCCTTTTCCACCAGCTCGATGGTGTTTCGCTCAACCTGCCGGGGCAGGCGGGCGTCGACCTTCATAATCCCATGCATAAGGAAGCCATGCCCCGGGAAGGTACACACGAAGGGATAGTCTCCGGGTGTTGCAGGCGCGGAAAAGGCCAGGTGCGCTTCCTGGTTCATCGCGATGACCGGGGTGGAGCAGAGTACGAGTGGCGAATCGGGCACGAAGTGCCGGGCCGGGCCATCCGCACCGAGGCCAATCGCCTCGCGCAGGATCTGCTCACGCGATCCGGGCTGGCCGAAAACCAGGTTGTGCTGCATGCCGTCGTTGTTCTTGAAGTGGATATGCACCGCTTCACCGGGACGCACGACAAAGTGCCTGATATCATATTTCAACCCGGGCAGGACGCCCAGCTCAAGCCGGGTATCGGCCAGGGCCATCATGGGACTGAGCAGTCCCCATAGGATTATCCACGGTCTCATACCTGCTAATACAACCGATAAAGATGAACGTTTATGACTTTGCGAAACGGAATGTTGTGCACCATGCATAGTCCATTCAATCTATTCAGCAAACTGAATTCAGGGCAACGCCATGACACTGGAGCGGGAGGGAGGAAGGAAAAATGGTGGCTCGGGACGGAATCGAACCGCCGACACAAGGATTTTCAGTCCTCTGCTCTACCGACTGAGCTACCGAGCCACCCGTGCCCCTGAAAAGCAGGGGGCGACATCATACGGATAAAGGCCATGCTGTCAAAGGCGTTTTCCGGGAAAACCCCGCCGGGTCAGTCGGTGGCCGGGCCATCCGCTTCGACCGGCCCGGCCGGTGCCTGGTTGACCGGATCGGGGTCCCCGGTGCTTGCCGACTCGCCGGGCTTCTCCGGCAACACGGAGACGTAAATCATCAAGGAACCATCGGGCAGGTAGGCCTCGTAATCCACGCTGAAGGCACGGGTGATTTCCGGGTGCTCGCTGAAAAACCGATGAATCTCCGACCAGGCGTTGCGGACATCGTCCACGGCGGAATCTTCGAGGGGGAAAACCAGGTAGTCCCCCTCGACCACGGCCAGCTGGGCCAGTTCATCCGGTGGCGTTGAACCGGATTCAATGGCCACGCCTGCGGTAAAGACATAACCGGATGCATCCTCGGAATAGTTCGAATACGCCGCGTAGACAGGCGATTCGGGAATACGATCCGGGACCGTATCCGCGAGTTGACCTTCGGCAAAGCGTTCCCATAATCCCGGGATCTGGCCCTGCTCAGACTGCTCGATCTCATGGGAGGTCTCCACTTGCATCCCGACCAGCAGCCGGTCCGACACCTTCCGGCGCTCCGGCTCGGCCAGGGGCTTATCCCGCCAGCCCAGGAGGGTGGCGACTTCCTCCTGTACGGACACGATTTTTTCCAGGCGTAAATTGGGATCGATGATAACAAAAGCTTCCCCGGATGCCTTGTGCTCATACATGCGCAACCTGCGACCGTCTTCCTGGACCTGGACATCTTTCTCCACCAGGATACGCTTTCGCTCCAGCATGAGGGCCAGCACAAAAATGGTATTGGTATGGGCGGGGTCGCCCTCCTCGACGAAGGCACGCAGGGAGTCTTCCACGGTTTCCTTCTTGAGGAGTTCTTCCTTCCGGGGAGGTGGTGGCTTGAACTGCGTTTTCCAAAAACTGGTGCTTGCCGCGCGCAGCTCAGGGCTCCAACAGGCCTCGCAATGGTCCGCTCGCTGGTAGGCCTGGGCCGATAAAATCAACCGGGTAAACAGGCCCTCGCCATCTGCGAAGGCTCTTTCACAGGTGGCACAGGCCAGCGCACCGGATTGTATATTCCATTCAGGATCCGAAGATGTCACAGACGCAGTCATGGGCTATTCCCCGCTGGCTTTTTGCTGCCATTCGCTGTCCGCATACCGTTCCGCCAATTCCTTTAAGGCCAGTTTCTGCTCCTTCGCGTTGCCCAACTTCGCAAAGGTCTGTGCCGCCCGGTAGAGGCATTCCGGGCTGAGCACGGGGTCATCGTATAAAACCGCAACACTCATGTAGAAGCGAGCCGCGTCCCCCAACTTGCCCGCAGCCTCGTTGGCTTGCCCCAGGAAATAATACGCACGGGCCTGCAGCTCGGGGCGATTCGCCCGGGAGGCGTATGCCGCCGCTGCCTCCAGCGCGGGAATGGCCGCTCCATACGCTTTCTGGCTGGATAGATGCCGACCGATGAATACGGCTCCCTCCACGACCTCCTTGGTCATGGATTCCATTTTGATCCCCTCCCGGTAGGCGGCGATAGCGTCATCCACCCGGCCCGCCTTCTCCAGTGCCACGCCGAGCAAACCCCAGCCCACGTGCTTCCACCGGTCTTCCACCCCGGCGAGGGTAAGGTGTCGCGCGGGCGGGATAGCCTGGTCAAACTTCTGCTGCCCCATGCGGTGGTGTACGAGCCACTCCAGGAGGCCGGGATCCATCGGGACCCCCTCCGTGACCAGGCCCTGGAGGAAGTCGGCGGCCTCGTCCTGCTTGCCCTGCTTCTGCAGCACCATGGCGAGGCGAAGGTGCACCTGCGGCACGAGATCGGCCCGAATGTTAAACGCCAGCGCTTTGCGCAGGTACCCCTCGGCTTCCGCCGGCTTCCGGCCGCGCTCCAGCATGATGCCCATCCAGTAACTGCTCTCCGAGCTCAAGCGTTGGGCCGGCTTCTTTTCGAGCAGCGCTTTAAACGATTTTAATGCCGCCGCCTCCTGCTTGAGCTGCATTTCCGCCAGCCCCTTCTGAAAGAACGTTTCGTGGGCCAGTTCATGATCCGGGAAATCACGGGTCATCTTTTCCCAATCTTTTATGGCACCCGCAAAGTCATTATCCCGGGCGGCACAATAGCCCGCAGCAAATAGTGCGCGGGGAGCCAACTCATGCTCGGAATACCCGTCCGCCATCAGGCGATATTGCCTCGCGGCATCCTCGTTCCGGTCGCTCTTCTGGAGAATGAGTGCAATGTTGAAGGACGCTTCGGGGGCACGACCCGCCTCCTTGAATTCGTTGAGAATGAGGTGGAAATGCCGGATCGCCTCGTCCCCCTTACCCAGGGCGCGTTGTGATTCCGCAATCAACCACAAGCCGTCAAGCCGCAAATCCGGAAGGGCCAACATGGGGTCGGCCTGGCGAATCACCTCGGCAAATTGCCCGGTATTAAAAGAGATCAAAGCTACTTCATAGGCGGCATTTCCGGCAAAGGCACTGGCACCATGCTTGGACAGAATTTCATTGTAGCAGTCAACGGCTTCCTTATTTCGCCCCAGGTGGCGAAGGGCGTTAGCCTCCAGGTATAACCAATCCGCGGGTTGGGCCACGCGGGTTTCCGCAGCAGTCTTCTGAATCAAGGCGAAACAACGAGCATGAAACCCACCCTGGGAATGCGCCCAGGCCGCACGCAAGGATGACCCATGGGTAACCGCCGAGTCCGGGTAGGTTGCGAAAAGCTTCAGGAAGGTTTCCGAGCTCTCCTTGTAGGCCTTTGTTTTAAGCAGGGTGTCCCCGAGATGGGAGAGTGCCTCGGCACCCGCCCGGTCGGAGGGTGGATGTTCGGCGGCCTTGCGGAACAAGGCGATCTGCGTCGCGGGATCGGCATCCCCTTTAAGCCGAAGGTTTTTTGCTTTTTCAATCGCGGCATACGCGACAAATGGCGAATCGGGGAAGCGCTTAATCAGGTCGTCAAAAAGACCATTGGCCTTGTCAACCTGCTGCAGCTTGGAATAGGAAAAGCCCATGTAATACACGGCACCGGATTCAATGGTGGGTTCCGGCTTAATTTCCAGCAGCTTCTTCAACACGATAATCGCGTTACCGAATTCACCGCGTTGCACGTGCAACTCGGCGAGGCGAAGACGCGAGCGCTCGCTATAGATGCCCTTGGGATAAATTTCGACCAGCCGCCTGAAGTAGGCGATCGCTTGCTCGGCCTGACCCGATTTTCGATAGCACTCCGCCGCGCGAAAGAACACCTGGTCGTTTTGCGCATAGTCAGGAAAGCTGTTCAGCAGGGTGTTGTACTCCTTGAGCGCCATCTCGTGCAGCCCCCGGGTATACAGGCCGTCGGCGAAACGCTGCTGGTCTTCCGGGCTTACCCCCCGGACGGACACGGAGATGAGAAGGGCCACGAGGAGGCCGGGCATTAGCGGAATGCTTCGTAAATGCAGGGGTTGACCTCGCTATTCTTCGTCTTTCGCCGGTTCACCCGTCGCAAAAGAGATATTCCAGATGTCGGACTTACGGCAGTAGTCCAGCACCTTGATCACGTACCTGAAATCAGCCTGTTCGTCTGCCCGGATAAGAATCGGCTGGCCCTTGCGCGTGATCTGGGAGAGTCGCTGGAGCATGTGCTCCAACTGGCTGTCGCCGAGCGTCTGTCCATTCACGGTTATAGCGCCATTGGAATGGACATTGACGATGACCTCGCCGGGCAAGCGCTTGGGCTGCTCGCCGGATTCGGCGGACGGAAGGGAAATGTCCACCTCCTGCTCCCACTGGGCATAGATCTGGGTCGTGATAAAGAAAGCCAGTAGCAGGAAGATAATGTCGATCATCGGGGCCAACTGGAACCCCGGATCGGACAGGCTGTTGTTCTTCTGAAAGTTCATCGCTTACGGCCCACGAGCGCAACCAGGAACTCGTTGGCCGCCAATTCCATGGAAGAAATCAACCCGGATGCGCGGCCACGGAAAAAGGCATAGGCCAACATGGCCGGGATTCCGACGATCAGTCCGCCCGCCGTCGTGACAAGCGCCTCGGTAATACCCCCGGCCAACTCGACCGGCTTGGCACTGGTCAGGTCGAGCGCCAAGGCACCGAATGAATGCAGCATGCCAAACACGGTACCGAGCAGTCCAACCATGGGGGCGATGACGCCGATGTCCAGCAGGTAGGAAATCTGGGTCTGGATGCTGGCGGCCTGGCGACCACCTTCCCCTTCAAGGATCTCCTTGAGCAGAATCGGATCCGGATCGTCGGCTTGCTCCACGTAGTCGATACCCGCAGCCGCAATCGAAGCCACGGGGGAACGGCTCTTCTCGCAGGCCTTGCGCGCCTCGTTCATGCGGTTGTAGCTGAGCATCATTTGCACGTCTTTGACAAAATCCTGGGGGGCGACATTCCGGCGTGTAAACACGAAGAGGAAGTAAACCACGAAGGAAAGCCCGATCACGGACATCGCCGCCAGCATATAGAGCAGCCAACCACCGGTGCGCACATAGTCCGAAATGGACATTTCCGTTTTGGCCGATTCATCCTTCCCGGTCTCGGGCGCCATGGGCTCGGGCGGGGCTTCCGTCGGGCCAGGGCCTGTTGTACGATCCGGGGCCGGGTCGGCCGAATCGGGACTCGGCGGCACCGTCGCCGGGACAGGCGCCACTTCGGCCCCGGCAGCCGATGGGGCCACCGGGGTTTCGGCCGGCGGGGCTTGCGCCATCGCCTGGAAACTCGCTGCAACAAAAATGACCCCGGCCAGAAGACCCACGACAAATTGCTTATTTTCTATTCTGCACATCGTCCTGTATCCCCTTACATGTTCCTCGTTACCAAATCGGAATGCTCCGAAATATATTTAACCCCTGATGCCACGGTGATAAGGGCCACGGCAACACTGAGTGTGAGCGCGGTCCAGCGCAGCCCGAATTCAAAGGTCTCTAAGACCAAGGCATCCGCGCCGCGCAGGATATCGGAACGGATTGCCAAACCAAGCAAAATTACCACAATTGCTACAATTTGCCAGACCGTCTTGTGCTTGCCCCACTTTCCTGCGGAAATGGTACGCCCCTTGTTCGCGGCGAGAAGGCGCAGGCCGGTCACCATGAATTCCCGCGTGATGATAATGACAACGATCCAGGCCGGCACCAGGGAAGTGGTAATGATGTCACCCGAACCAAGCGTTTTAATCGGGATCTGTATTTCCACAAAGGCCACAAAGCAGGCGCAGACCATTACCTTATCCGCAAGCGGGTCCATGAGCTTGCCGAAAGAAGAAACTCCGTACACGTTGCGCGCCAGGTACCCGTCCAGGTAATCCGTGATTCCGCCCACGATGAATACGAGCAGGGCAAAGCTTTTGAAAAACTGGATATCGATGGCCAATAACGCCATGATCCCCGCGGCTAAGAAAAAGCGACTGAGGGTGAGCATATTGGGTACTTGCATATTACTCTCCGCTTGTCGGGGCGAGATAGGGCTCGGGCGGATCGGCAATCCGGGCATCTTCCGGGATTTCCAGGCCCGTGAAGGCGAGGGTCTCCGGGGGGGGGCTCGGGCGGCCTCGCAACGACTCCAGACCGACGAGTACCAGGAGGAGGACCAATAAGGCCGGCAGGGCGAGGAGAAGATACCTGGCATAACCCGACGGGGACTTAGCAGGGGTAGAAGAACCGGAATCCAGTGACGCGGTCGGCTCGGCCAGGCCTTCATCCGGATCCTGCTCAGCTGGAAGCACCTCCGCAGAATCCAAGCTCGGCCCCTCGAGGGTGGGCTCCGGTTCCTCCGGAAACAATTCGGTGTCCTCCAGCGCTGTTTCAGGCTCGGGCGGGGACTCCGGTTCAGGCTGGGGGGGCGCTTCGGTCTTGCGGCTCTTGGTATTCGTGTTCAGGCTCGGACGTAGCTTGTTGGGGTCGGAATATTCCTCCTGGAACCTTTCCAGGATGGGTTCGGGCTCCAGGCCGAGGAACTGCGCGTAGAGTTTCAGAAAGCCCTTGGCATACATCGGCGCCGGAATGCCGCTGTAGTCATTGTTTTCGATCGCGCGCAGTTGCGTCTGCATGATGCGCGTGGCGGCGGCAGCATCTTCGATGCTTGCGCCGTTTTCCTCCCGCGCCTCGCGTAAAGTCTCACCCAAGGTTTCGCTCACGTCTTATTCCTCCTCCTGTTCCTTCGTTTCGTCTTCTTTCGCATTTTCGGGGATTTCACCATCCAGATCGATCATAATCTCGCGCGGGTCCGAACCCTGCGGGGGCCCCACGACGCCACGCTCTTCCAGCAGATCCATCAGCCGGGCAGCTCGGTTGTAACCAATGCGCAGGCGTCGCTGCAGCGAACTGGTTGACGCACGCCGGGTCTGGCGAATAATTTCCACCGCCTGCGCGACCAGCTCGTCATCCTCGTCGTTACCCGGGAGCTCCGGGGTCGTATTCTCCATCTTCTCCTTCACCTGCTCCACATATTCGGGCTCACCCTGCGCCTTGATGAAATCAACAATGCGAGTGATCTCCTCGTCCGAAGTCCAGGACCCCTGGGCGCGAATCAGCTTGCCGATGCCCGGGGGCAGGAACAACATGTCCCCCTTGCCCAGCAACTTGTCGGCGCCGCTGGCATCCAGGATCGTACGACTGTCGACTTTCTGGGCCACCTGGAAGGCCATGCGGGTAGGAAAATTGGCTTTGATCGTACCCGTAATGACGTTCACGGAGGGGCGCTGGGTGGCCAGGATCATGTGGATACCCACCGCGCGGGAAAGTTGGGCGAGGCGCGCAATCGAGTTTTCTATTTCGGACTGGGCAACCAGCATCAAATCCGCGAGCTCATCAATAACGATAACGATGTAGGGCAGCGTGTCGGGTGGTCGATCCTCGTCGGCCGCACCCTCATCGAACAAGTCCGCCTGTCGCTCGGTCTTCCGTGCATTGAATGTTTTGATATTCCGGACCCCGGCCTTGGCGAACAACTTGTACCGTTTTTCCATTTCGTTGATGGCCCAGCGCAACCCGAGGCCAACTTTCTTCGCATCGGTGATCACCGGGACGACCAGGTGGGGCAAATCGTTAAACGCCGTGAATTCCACAATTTTCGGGTCAACCAGTATCAAGCGCATCTGGTCCGGGGTACGCGTCATCAGCAAACCCGCGAGCAGGGAATTCATGCATACGGATTTGCCGCTTCCGGTAGCGCCCGCAATGAGCAGGTGCGGCATCTCGGCCAGGTCGCCAACGATTTTGCGACCGGACACATCCACCCCGATATTCAGTGGCAGGGCTGCCTTGCCGCTCTGCCAGGTCTTGCTCTCCAGGATATCCCGCGCGTAGACGATCGTGCTCTCGCTATTCGGAATTTCAATACCCACCACGCCCTTGCCGGGAATCGGTGCCTGTACACGAATGCTCTCCGCCTTCAGGGCCAAGGCGAGGTTGTTGGCCAGGGAACTGATCTTTTCGACCCGGACCCCCGGTGCGGGGCGCACTTCAAAGCTGGTTACCACCGGGCCGTGTTCGACATTGGTAATCTCCGCATCGATATTGAACTCGGTTAAAGTCGACTTCAGGATCTCGGCCGTTTTCTGAATCTGGGTGTCATCCGAATGCGCCACCCCGGATGGCTGTTCTAACAGGTCGATCGGTGGCAGGACCCACTCCCCGGGTCGGGCGGAGTTTACCGCGGGGAAATCCTCCGGTGCAGACGCAGTTGAAGCAGCGGCCGGCTTGATCTTCTTGCGCAATTGGGAGAATACGCCGGGCGACGGGGCGTCCTCGTCTTCGCCGACGTGCACCAAGCTTTGTTCCCGGCTCTTCTCGGGTTTCGACCCGCTACCTGTGGGGAGCGGAGAGGACCCCTCCGCCTTCTCTTTTTCCTCGGGCACCGGCTTGGATTTTTGTTGAACCGGGCGCTTCTTTTTTACGGACTGTTCGAGTTTCTTCCGAACCTGCTTGAGCTCGACTTCGACCTCCTCGACCTCCTCGTCCTTCCGTTCAAAGAAACCCTTAACCCGACCGCGCAAAGCGCTGAAAATCCCGGCACTTCCTGCACCCAGCCCCTGGAAAGCACTGGCGGGATGGATTTCCAACAGGATGATGATGCCGGACAGGACCAGGCCGGCGAGGAGAATCCAACTCCCGATGTTCCCGATCAGCCGGATCAAAACGCCCTGGCCTAAGATCTTTCCCGTAAGTCCGCCGGGACTGCAGGTGTTCAGGTTGACCACGGCGCGATCCAGGGCACCCGGCAGGAGTTCAAGCAGGCAGACCACGCCAAGCAGGCAGATCCACAGCCACATGATCTTGAGGGCGATGCGGCCTTCGCTACGCACAAGCAGGAGAACGCCCATCGCCCCCAGCACCAGGGGCACCAGGTAGCCCCCTACCCCAAGCGTCATGAACAGGACGAAGGCCGTCCATGCACCAAACACGCCGATCAGGTTGTGCGGGGGGGAATTGGGAGGAGATTGGATCGCAGCTACGTCAGCAGACTGGTAACTGAGCACCGACAAGAAAATGACCAGACACAAAATGAGCAGGCCAAATCCCCAGAAATCCCGTCGTAGACTGAATCCACTGACCGTTGCTACCTTGCCCGCCATCGTGGCAAATAAACACGAGAACCGAGGCTTCGCAAGTGTTAATAACTTAGCCTCTCCTGTTAACAAATCCCCGGAATCGAAAGGACCCGGGATCCTTGCGTCAGGTTGTACGGTCGCGCAGGGCGCGTCTTCCTGTCTCCACCTCCATGCCCGCCGCGGGCCTCCCGCCTCCGGGTGCCTGGGGCCTTATCTGCGGGCCGGAATAACTCCCGGCATGGGGTACGCTACGGGTCAATCTCTCGCTATTCAGCCAATTACGCAAACACAAGCCCACCCCATGCTTACGAAAGAATAACGCTAAATCACATGGTCATTTTCCCCCAAATGCTGGTATACTTTTAAAATGGAGCCCGTCGGGACGGCACAAGCCATGGCCAAGCCGCAACCCAACGCGTCATTTTGAGGAAAACCCGTTGAAACAACGCTTTTTAGCCCACATTTTCGTGCTTAGTGCCGCCCTCAACTGCTGGTTTCCAGCAGGTGGCTTGAGGGCCGAGGTGCTGATCACTGAGTTCCTGGCACAAAATACGAGCGGACTGAGCGACCAGGACGGCGAAGCCTCGGATTGGATCGAGTTGCACAATCCAGGCGGGGGGGCTCTCGACCTGGACGGCTACGGCCTCAGTGACGACGGCGACGATCCGATGAAATGGGTTTTCCCTCCGCTCATCCTCCCGCCGGGTGCTTACCTGCTCGTGTTCGCTTCGGGAAAAGACCGACGTGACCCCGCCCAGGAGTTGCACGCAAACTTTGCCCTCCTGGCCGAGGGAGAATACCTCGGACTCGCCAACCCCGCCGGAGCGACGATCCAGGCCTACACCCCGAGCTTCCCCCCCCAGCTACCTGACATCGCCTACGGCACGCCCCATGGTGTGACCGCGAGCGCCTACCTTGACCCGCCGACGCCCGGCCTGGAAAATGCGGCGGAGGGCTTCGTGGGGAAACTTGAGAAGGTCAGCTTCTCCCACGCGCGCGGGTACTACGGTCGACCGATCCCGCTTCGACTCGAGACCGGCGACACCGAGGCACAGATTTTTTTCACCGCCGATGGGTCACCGCCCACGCCCTTGTCCAGCCGACTGTATCACGAAGCCATATGGATTTATGAAACCTCGGTCATCCGTGCCCTTGCGGTCCGGGACGGCTATATTTCGAGCACGCTGAACACGCATTCCTACCTCGTCGCCGGGGACGTCAAGCATCAACCGGACATGAGCCAGGTCGTGGTGCATGATCCCGCCACGGTCGACATGACCGAAGAACTCCAGACCCTTCCGGTCATGTCCCTGGCAGTGAAAGACGCCGATTTTTTCGGTCCGGACGGAATCTATGAAAAGTACAATGAGCGCGGCATGGATGCCGAGGTGGCGGTTTCCATCGAGTATTTTGACCCCTCGAACAGCGAAGATCGCTTCCACGTGGACGGCGGCATCCGCATCCACGGCGCACAGGCCCGTATCCACGAGAAAAAGCCCCTGCGCCTGTATTTCCGGTCCGCATACGGGGCCGGGCGCTTAAAACACCCGCTGTTTGAAGGATCACCGGTTCAGTCATTTGACCAATTGCTCCTCCGGGGCGGGGGGCACGATGCCTGGACCACCGACTGGGGCTTCGGCCGGAACGACCTCACCGATTCAGCCAGTTACCTGCGGGATCCATTCTTGCGGCAAGCCGAGACCGACATGGGTATCCTCTCGCCGCGGGGCAAGTTCGTCCAGTTGTTCATCAACGGGGCCTACCACGGGCTGTACAACCTGCACGAGCGGGCGGATGAAACCTTCTACGCCGACCACGAGGGCGGCACCCCGGAGGATTGGGATGTGATCGCGGCGGGCGGGGGCGTGGCCAGCGGAAACGGAGATGAGTGGGGTGAACTACAAGGCCTTGCCGAGGAGGGCATCGCCGATACGCGCGCCTATGCGGAGATCCAGGCCTACCTGGATATGCCCGCCTTTGCCGATGCCATGGCCAGTCGCATCTGGAGCGGCGACCATGACTGGCTCGGCCCAACCTATTTTGGCAACTTCAAGATCACCGGGAACAACAACCGCAACTGGTTTGCGGGGAGACGGTCGCGCAATGCCGGGGATCCAGGGGCTTTTCTCTTCCACACCTGGGATGCTGAAATCTCCATGGGTAACGATCGTTTCTCCTCGAGTGGCAACCGGGAAACCAGTTTTGATCTCAGCCGCGTCGACAGCCCACAGTCCGCAGGGGCCCCCTACAATGCCCTCCGCGGTTACGAGGAATTCCGCATGGTCTTTGCAGACCGACTGCACCAGCATTTCGGCCCGGGCGGGGCCCTCTCCCCCGAGGTGAACCAAGCCCGCCTGGACGCGCTGGCAGACGCCATCCGGCCGGCCCTCGCTGCCGAGTCGGCCCGCTGGGGGCACATCCACGGCGGCATCCCCCTGCGCCGGGATGTGGAATGGGAAAGCGAATACAACTGGATGCGAAACACCTTCCTCCCCGTACGTCACAACCTCGTGGTCCAACAATTCCGCAACCGAGCTTTGCTCTCCTCGATCGAAGCACCTGTCACGAGCCTGCCCCCCGATCGATATCCCACGCCCCAGCAACTGAGCCTGAGCCTCACCAACCCCCCGGCGGGCACGATCTATTACACCCTGGATGGCAGTGACCCGCGCCAGGCCGCCGAGACCGAGGTCACCGTGCTGGTGGGAGGCTACAGCCCCGCTTCCGTGTTGATCCCCTCCCCGGCAAACGGCGGAAGCACCCTGGGGAATACCTGGAAAGGGATCACCCCGCCCGCCAACATCGCCAATTGGCAAACAGGTGAAACGGGCGTCGGCTACGAAGTCACCGGGACCGATTACCGCAAATACATCCGCCTCGATGTGGAAAGCGAAATGGCCGGAACCACCGGGAGTGCCTTCATCCGCATGCCCTTTCTCATCGAGACGCAGGCACAGATCGACGCCGTCGACAAACTGCTCTTGAAGATGCGCTATGATGACGGCTACGTGGCGTACCTCAACGGTGTCGAAGTTGCCCGGCGGAATGCGCCCGCGACACCGCAATGGGATTCCCTTGCCAGCACCTTCCACCTGGACAGCAGCGCAACCGTCTATGAACTCGCAGATATCAGTTCCGCGATCGGCCTCCTGCAAACGGGTAACAACCTGCTCGCCATCCACGGCTTGAACACCGACGTCAACAGCTCGGACTTCCTCATCATGCCCCGCCTTGTTGCGACCAGTCCCGAGCAGGCATCGGGCGTGGCGACCACGGCAACCCCCTACACCGGCCCCATTCCCCTCACGCATACCGCACAACTCAACGCCCGCTTTCGAACCAGTTCGGGCACCTGGTCCCCGCTGACCAAGGCAGATTATCAAGTGGGCCTACCGCCGGCCACGGCCGCAAACCTCTTGCTCACCGAAATTCACTATCACCCGCTGGATGCCAGTGCTGCAGAGCAGGGCCTGGGTCTCGACCGGAAAGCCTTCGAGTTTGTTGAACTGCTGAACACAGGCAATGAAACCATCAGCCTGGAGCAGGTCCGCTTCGCAGATGGGGTTGATTTTTCTTTCGACGATGGGGTGATACACAGCCTGGCACCCCTTGAGCACCTCCTGGTCGTAAACAATCTCGTGGCATTCACCACCCGTTACGGTGCCGCCGCAAGCAACCGGGTCGCGGGCGTATTCGCCAACAACACCACCCTCTCCAATGGCGGAGAGACCCTCTCGCTCCAGGCCGCGGACGGCGAAGTGATCAGCACCTTGACCTACGATGACCTGGCACCCTGGCCCACATCGCCGGATGGAGCCGGGACCAGCCTGTCCCTCGTCGAACCGCTGACCCATCCGGACCTGCAGGATCCCGCCAACTGGCTCGCCAGCCCCACCCTCCACGGCAGTCCAGGCATCGACAACACGGACACCGACGGCGACCTGATCGGGGATACCTGGGAAATCACGTATTTTGGGAACCTGAACCGGGATGGACAGGGTGACCTCGATGGGGACGGCTTGCAAAACCACCAGGAGTTTGCACTGGGAACCAATCCACAGGCCAGCGACTCAGACGGCGACCAGATCCCCGACAACCTGGAGGTCTCGTTGTTTAACACGGATCCGAGCAAAGCCGATACCGATGGCGATGGCGCGAGTGACTCGGAGGAACTCATCCGCGGCATGGATCCCTTCGTTCCCGACTCGGACAATGACGGCCTGGGCGACGCGGAAGAGATCGCCGCAGGCTCAGATGGCAATCAAGTCGACAGCGATGGCGATGACTTCAGCGACCTGCTGGAAGTCCTCCGCGGGACAAGCCCCACGGACCCTGTGGATCGCCCCGCCAGCACGGTGGAAGACCTGGACATCTACAGCAGCTTTTACCTGGACGATTTCGGAACCCCCACCATACTCAACTTAGTCGCCGCGCATAATGGCACCCCCTTCGGGGCAGCCGTGACCCTTGGTGGCGGTGGCATTTCCGGAGCCGCCCTCGTTCTCGAGGCGGAGCCACTCCCTTCCGGCGTGGACTACGGAGAAGCAGGGGCGCCAGGTCTTGACAGCCTTTCCATTTCCTTCTGGTTCAGCGCCAACACGGTCACAGGCATACAGACCATCATCAGCAAAGGCTACGCGGAAACGAATCGGTCTGGATGGAAAGTCTACCTCGATCAAGACGTCCTTTACTTCTGCGTCTCCACCGACCAGCGTGAGCACTACACCGCGCGTTACCCCGGCATCCAGCATGGACAGCTCTACCATGCAGGCTTCGTAATCAACAACGATACCGGGGGCCTGCGAGCCTACCTGGACGGCGGCAGCGGGGGTTGGGACATGAACCAGGCCGGGTTGCCCCGCTGGTCATTGATCGATTCAGCGTCCCCCCTGCGCCTCGGGGCGAATCCCGACCGCCTGGAGGCCTTCTCCGGCATCCTCGACGACTTTATGGTCTGGCATTTCCCCCTGGGGGCGGATGAACTCAACCGGATTTATCAAGGCGGTCTTGCCATGCAGTCCGCCTTCGACGCCTCGGGACCGGACGACGACGCCGACTTCGACGGACTGCCCGACGACTGGGAGTGGAGCGCTTTCGGAAGCACCACCCCCTCCGGAAATGATGATCCCGATTCGGATGGCTTGACCAATGAGGAAGAGTTCCGGTTGGGTACCGACCCGCTGGACCCGGATAGCGATGGCGACCTCGTCGACGATGCCGAGGAAGTGGCCCAGGGACGCGACCCCACGGTTGATGAACCCACCTCCGCGAGCCAATCATTGGTCGATGGCCTCCTCCTCTACAGCCACATGGATCGCGATAGCGTGACCAGCCTCGTGGCCAACGACATGGTCTTTGATCTTACCTCGCCAAGTGAATTCGGGCGAC
>JAPYUI010000023.1:0-7327 GCA_029936175.1 Kiritimatiellia bacterium | reverse complement strand
CTCGTGGCCAACGACATGGTCTTTGATCTTACCTCGCCAAGTGAATTCGGGCGACTGAATGGGAATTTTGCCTTCATTGCCGGGGTCGCGGGTCAAGCCCTGCGTAGCGAAGGCGGCATTATCGACTACGGGGACGTCCACCCCCCGGGCAGCAACAATTACACGGTTTCCCTCTGGGTCCGGCCCGAGGGGATGGAGGCTGGACATACCCAGGTTATTGCCGGGAAAGGGGCGGCGGATGAGTCGGGCCAGGCATCCGGTTGGCATCTCGTGCTCTTCGGCGAGCAGTTTGGCGCCTGTGGAGGCACAAGCAACGGGGCCAACTGGGTGATACGCAACGACCTGCCTCTCGCAGGTACCCAGGCGGTCCCGGGCGAATGGAGCCACCTGGTCCTGATCCTCGACCGCTCCAGCGAAACCGCCCAGCTCCTGGTCAATGGCACCGAGGTTGGACGCGCCACACTCTCCCCGGGGATACCAACGAATAATCATGATGACCTGATCATCGGTGGGCCGACCCCGAAGGAGGCCGGTCCAAACAGCTATTACGGGGGGGTGGACGAATTCGCCATCTGGAACAGGACGCTTGCCCCCATAGAAATCACCGCCCTGTTCCACACCGGGCTTGTCCAAAGTGACCTGGGCTCCCTTACCGGGAGCATGAACCTGCCGAGCATCGCGCTGGGCCCGGAGGCTGGCTTGTCGGTCACGCTCAGGCCCTCCGACATGCTCGAAACCAGCGTTGCCGTCACCAACGTCGGCAACGGTCCACTCTACTGGATCGCCAACCTCAGCCAGGAACCTGTTGTCCCCCTGGAAAACGTCCTCTCCAACCTCAACAGCGGCGTTAGCTCGATCACCGCCCTCATTCAAAATCCCTTTGCCTTCAGTGAAGGGCAAAGCGGCTACTTCATCCAGGATGGCGGAGAGGATATGTACGACATAGGAAACATCCTGAGCACCGACCACGGCAAAGAGATCCCCTATTCCAACAACGTAATCACCCCCAGCAGCTCCCTGGGTGCGGGCGGGCGATACTTTACCCGAAAATATAGCGGGCTCTTTGTGTTCGCGGCAGACGTGAACCATCTAGACTTCTTTGAAATCACCGGGGATCTCGGCGCAGACGGCCTCGGCGATGTTGAGTCCAAGGTCTTTGAAACAACCCGGGGCGCCCGTCGCTTCACCGGCTATTCGAAAAAGGTATTCAACGCATTCGAGCCCAGCCTGGGCACCACGGATCCCTCGGTCAACCACCTGATCATCGTGGAGTCAAACGACCAGGTGGTCCAGGCGACCCTCCCAGACTCGAATAATGACTTCCATCAAGTTTCCCAACTGGGCGGGGTAACCCGTTTGTACTACCTCCTCTTTGCGACGGACGAGGGCGGCTTCGTCAGCGATGCCGAGAACCAGGCCATCATGGAAAAGTTCCTGGATGTCATCGATGAAAAAGCCAGCTGGCTGGCCATCGATGGGCCACTTAGCGGCGTGCTGGCCCCGGGCGAGAGCGTCATCCTGCCCTTGAGCTTGAGCGCATCCATGAACCCTTCCGGCGTCGAACTGAGCAGCGCCCTGCGTATTTATTCGAACGATGCGACCAGGCCGTTGATTGAAATTCCGTACAGCCTGTACATCAACGCACCGCCCCAATTGGGTCAGCCTCCATCCTTCTTTGGCCCCGAAGACACGATCCTCACCGGATCCTTCCTCGGTTTTGCCACCGATGATGATGACGGCCCGGAGCTCCTGACCTGGAATTTTGAAACCCATCCGGAAGAAACCCTCATCGACCAGTTAATCTGGGATAATCCGTCCCGGAACCTGAGCTTGATCCTGCAACCGGACGCCTTCGGCTTCACCACTTTTTCAGTGATCGTCACGGACTCCGGCGGGCTCAGCTCGACCGGCCAGGTAGGCGCACTGGTCATCAGTGCGCCCGATCCGATACGCTCAAACCCCATCCCGGAACTCGTGATCCCCGACACGGAGACGGGGCGTGTTTTTGCAGCCGACGCCTTCATCTATGATCCAGACCCCGCGGACACCACGACGTACCTGCTGATCGGCAACACGCGGCCCGATCTGTTTTCACGCATTGAACTTAATCCATCCAGCGGTCACCTGCTGATGCAATTCGCCCCCTTTGTCACGGGAACCGCCGAATTGACCATCGCCGCAAACTCCAGCGGGGGCGACTCGGCGGTGAACACCTTTTCGGTCACGATTGGCGAAGGGCCCCCTGCGGCACTCACGATCCAGACCGCGTTGAGCAACACGCCGCTGCGCGAGCAACAATTGATGATTCGAAACGATGCGAACTACCCGGTATTGGCCCTGGAAATCGATATCCCCCCGCTACCCGATGCCGACCGGGCACTCAACGCCAGCACCCACGACACCGATGGATCGGCCTGCGTATACTACCACGCACCCATTCAAATCGGCCAAACGATCACAATCACCCTTGCCTACCGCTCGGCCACCGCATCTCCCACCCTGGCCTTCCGCACATCCCCGCGGGGCTACTATTTTCCACCCGGGCAGCCGGTCTTTCGACTGGAACAGGTAGAAAGACAACCCGACAAGGGCGTACAGTTCCAGTTTCCCGCTTTCCCCGGACGCAGTCACCAGGTCGAGTACGCGGACGGCTTTGGCAGCTGGACCGAAGCCTACCGCTTACCCCCGGCAGGCACCCGTATACTCTGGCGCGATGACGGGCCGCCCATAACCTCGCTGCACCCCGACCAGGCACCATTCCGCATGTATCGCCTCAAGGCCATCGAGTAAGCCTGATCCCGTCGGGTGAGCGACACCCCTAAAGGGTCTTGATCCTCAGGTCCTTGAATTCCACATGCATCGCCTGCCCTCCATGCAGTTGAAGCCCGAACGGACCTTCCGTACGCCCGGGATCATCCCGTAGCGAGGCGGTTACGACGCCGTTGATCTTTACCGTGACGTTTTTTCCTTCCGCGTGGACTTCCAGGTCGGTCCATTCGCCGGGGACATACTTCTTCTTCGGGATATCCGCGGCAGATGGTTTTACCACCCAGGCGCGACCACCGGTTTCGTAAAGACCGCCGGTTTCCTGGCTGGAATCAACCTCCACCTGGAAACCGTTCACGCTGACACTGCTGTTTACCCGCTTGACGCGAAAATAGAATCCACTGTCGCCCCGGGTCACCCGAAATCTCGCCCGGACAACAAAATCCGTATAGCTGGCGTCACTGAGCAGGATGCCGTGGCGGCGTTCGCTCTTCGGACTGAGACCGAGGATCGCGCCATCCTTCACCTCCCAACTCCCGCCGGGCGCAGGGGTCCAGCCCGCCAGGGTTTTTCCGTCGAAGATGGGCGTGAAGCCCTCTTCCGCCGCGATTGAAACCGCCATTAAACAGGCACATACAGTCAGTCGAATTTTCATAGTATCTCCCTTGCTCTACAGGTCGCAGCATACCGGACAATCCGGATTCCGCTGGGTATGAATCTTCCGGACATCCAGGTTCATGGTGTCCAGGTAAATGATCTGTCCCGCGTGTACCGGCGAGAGGCCACTGATCAGCTTGATCCCCTCCAGGGCACCGATGTTCGCGACGAGCGCGGAGACCGCACCGATCACGGGGAAGCGGCGTTTCCAGTGCGGAGGTACTTCCGGGTAGAAGCACTGCAAACAGGCCGTCTGCCCGGGAATAATCGGGATGACCTGCCCTTCCATGTTGTACATCGCACAATCGATCATGGGCTTGCCTTGGCGCACGCACTCACGGTTCATCAGGAAACGTTCTTCAAACAAGGGGGCCGCGTCGAATACGATATCCACTTTTTCAATGATTGCCGCCGCATTCGCCGGATTGATGTTCTCGGGAATCGCTTCAACCTCCACGTGCGGGTTAAATGCCTGCAAGGTTTCCCTGGCACAGGCCGCCCGCTCCTGTCCCAGGCAGGCATGAC
This sequence comes from Kiritimatiellia bacterium, assembly GCA_029936175.1. Lineage (GTDB taxonomy): Bacteria > Verrucomicrobiota > Kiritimatiellia > SS1-B-03-39 > UBA6053 > JAPYUI01. The sequence continues at coordinate 3,379 of JAPYUI010000023.1, read as the reverse complement.
GCATGAGAATCTGCCGATTCAGGTCAGCGGGCTTGAGTTCCCCCCCGTGGGCGAGCACCAGCTTGCCAATCCCCGCCGCGGCCAACTGGAATGCGAGGGGTCCCCCAAGGCCGCCCACGCGGGAAACCAGGGCCGTGGTGTTGCGCAATTTTTCCTGGGCTGCTTCTCCGAAACCGGGGACATCCAGTTGCCACGCGTAAAGGGCCCGGTCCTGTTCGCTTAAGCCCATCTCAACCCCCGGCGATCGGTGACATCAGCATCAGCTCGTCCCCGTCCTGCAGCATGGGTGCATGGGCCCGGTCAACCTGCTCCCCGTTCACGATCCGCATGATCGTGGGATGGGGATCACCCTGGTCGTTGAGCAGCAATTTCGCAAACTTCCCCCCCCGGGATTCGGCCAGGTGGCGGATGAGCGTATCGATGCTGGCGCCCTCCTCGACCTCCAGGGTCTCCGATGCCCCCCCGGCCTCCATGGCCAACTGGGCGGTGTAACACAATTCAATCTTCATACGCCAAAGTATAGGCTCTCGCGTGCTCACGACCAGCCTGATATGATTGCAACAGGCTTTTTCGTTGCCCGCCCGGGGACGAGCATCTACCTTGTCGCCATGAAGTATCCTGGAATGCTAGGGCTGAGCCTGTTGTTGTGCGTCTCGCTGCATGCGCAAAACACCCGCCCACAAGCGGAGGAAATCGATCCTTCTGTCGATGGGCTGAATTACCTGCTCGATTCCCTGCAGACTAAATCGAGCGAGATCGCCGAGCGCAAAAAAGCCTTGGCAGCAACAACGGATGCGCCGACACGAGTCCAACTTGAGCAGCAACTGGCTGAGCTCAAGGCGGAAGAACATGACCTGCAAAGAAAGTTTGAACGCAACGCGATCGCCACCGATGCGGATGTGTACTACAACGAGGACGGGGAAGCCTTCAACCTGCAGTCCGAAGTTGAAAAACTATTGCAGCCCATTGTCTCCGAGTTAAAAGCCGCCACCGAGGACAGCCGGAAGATTGAGGAGATGCGCGCTGAACTCGCCCTGCTGATGAAGCGAAAATCCGTTTCCGACGCCGCTGTCACAAACCTTTCCATGCTGGTCGCTTCGCAGACAGACGAGGCGCTGGAAGACCGCCTGGGCGAACTCCTCACCATCTGGAAGCAGCGACAAAAAGATGCCAATAACCAGTCCACCGCGACCGATATCGAGCTCACCAAGCGATTGAAAGCGCGTGAATCCCTATTGGACACCAGCAGGAACTTCGTCAGCGGCTTCTTCCAGTCCCGCGGCATGAACCTGCTCCTCGGCATCGCCGCCTTCTGTGCGGTTTTCTTTGGCATGCGCGTGCTCAACTACCTGTATCGCAAGATGCGGGGCGAGAAGGAGGAGCGTTACCTGCTCGGAAGAATCCTCGGCATCTTCTATCACTTGTTCAGTGTTATCCTCGCCATCTTCGCCCTGGTTTTCGTCTTCAACATGCGAGGGGACTGGTTTCTTCTCGGCATCACGATCATCTTTTTGATCGGCGTAGGCTGGGCGTCCATCAACACCATCCCGGTGGTTTTTGAGCAGTTGAAGATGATGCTCAACGTGGGTTCCGTTCGCGAATCCCAGCGCATTATCTTTAATGGCGTCCCCTGGGTAGTGGACTCCCTCGGCCTGCATGCCCACCTGCTCAACCCCCTGCTCGAGGGCGGCGCCCAGCAGTTGCCCCTCCGCTCCCTGGTTGGGATGCATTCACGTACAGCCGGGGAGAACGAGGCCTACTTCCCAAGCCAAACGGGTGACTGGGTGGAACTCTCGGATGGTCATATCGGGCGGGTGGAATTTCAAACCCCTGAAGTCGTGCAAATCGTCCTGCTTGGCGGTAGCCAGGTTACCTACCAGACCCCGCAATACCTGGCTCTTTCGCCGAAGAATATGTCGACCCATTTCCGTATCCAGCAGGTCTTCGGCATCGATTACGCACACCTGCCCATCTGCACCGCTGAGGTTCCCCGCATCATGTACGAGAAAGTCCGTGAAGGCTTGCTCGACGTCGTAGCCAACGAGGAATTACTGAATCTCGTTGTCGAATTCAAAGCCGCAGGCCCCTCCTCGCTCGATTACCATATTCTCGCCGACTTTAAAGGCACGATCGCATCCCGCTACGATGTGCTGGAGCGGGCCTTGGCCCGTTTGCTGGTCGATGCCTGCAACGAGAATGACTGGGTCATCCCCTTCACGCAAATCACCCTGCACCAATCCAGCGACTGGAAACAGTCATGACCCGAAACCTGCTTCTCGCCTGCCTGCTCACCCTGCCCTTCACCTGCCTGGGCCAGGCGGGGAAGAGCAAGAACTATCCCCCCGTTTTGCCCGGGGCCGAGGTCCACACCTATAAGACCCTCGGCGAGGTAAAGCTGAACCTCTATGTGTACGCACCCGTGGACGCCAAGCCCGGTGATCGGCGCCCCGTGGCGGTCTTTTTCTTCGGTGGGGGTTGGCGGTCGGGAACCCCGGCACAGTTCAGGGAGCACTGCCGTTACCTGGCTTCACGCGGCATGGTCGGCATCACCGCTGATTATCGCGTGAAGAGTCGGCACAACACCGCGGCCGTGAAATGCGTGGAAGATGCAAAATCAGCCATTCGCTGGATCCGCCAGCATGCGGAAGAACTCGGTATCGATCCTGGGAAACTCGTGTCGGGCGGAGGCTCTGCGGGCGGGCACCTTGCCGCGTGTACCGGGCTGGTCTCCGGGTTCGACGCAGCGGGCGAGGACACAACCATTTCCTCACAACCGAATGCCATGCTGCTGTTTAACCCCGCGCTGGTTCTCGCCAAGACCGATGCGGAACTGCCGGCGAACTGGACCGAAAGATATGCAAGCCTGGAGGAACGCATGGGGGTCCCCCCTCAACAACTTTCCCCTTTCCACCAGGTTGCGAAGGGTGCTCCGCCCTGCATGATCTTTCACGGCCTCGCCGATACGACGGTGCCCTTTCAAAGCGCCAGGATTTTCGAACAAGCGATGAAAAAAGCCGGAAATGACTGCACGCTTGTGGGCTATAAAGGCATGCCGCACGGCTTTTTCAACTACGGCCGCGGGGACAACGCCGCCTTCATCGATACCCTGGTGCAGTCGGATGCATTCCTGGTCAAGCAGGGTTACCTGGCCGGCAAGAATAGGGTGAAGGCCTTTCTCGACGGCAAGCGCGAGTGAGGCGGATTTTCTGCATTGGCCGCAATTACGCGGCACACGCCGAGGAACTGGCCCATGCGGTTCCCCGCTCACCGATCGTCTTCATCAAGCCCGGCACCTGCATCGTCCCAAATGGAGAAGCGATCCCTTTTCCAAGCCATGGAAATGAATTGCATCACGAAGCCGAGCTCGTGGTCGAGATCG
>JAPYUI010000226.1 GCA_029936175.1 Kiritimatiellia bacterium | reverse complement strand
GTCTCCGGCGAACTCGTCTCGTCGCTGGATATCTGCCGAACCATCGTCCAACTCGCGGGCGCCAAGCCCGCTCACCCACTCCAGGGGAAGTACCTCTTCGGCAAGGACCTTCCCGAGCGGGAGTACGTGCACTTTAACCGCGACAAGATGGATGATACGCACGATGCAATGCGTGCCGTACGCAGCCGGCGGTATAAACTCATCCACAACCTCATGCCGGAGCGCGCCTACTGCCAGTTGAATGCCTACAAGGAGCGACAGTACCCGATACTCGCCCTGATGAATGTACTCAACATCGAGGGCAAGCTCAACCCGGTGCAGGCACGCTTCATGGCTGCTTCCAAGCCGGAATTCGAACTCTACGACCTGCAGGAAGACCCCCATGAAATAAGCAACCTTGCCGGGAAACCCCGGCAGGCAAAGATCCAGGCGAAGCTGATGGCCGAAATCACCGCCTGGCGCAAGGTCAACGATGCAGGCGTCACGGAAGCATTCCGCAAGGGTGGCCGGGCAGCCACGTACCCGACCAGGTCGCTGGAGGAGTGGCAGGCCGAGCTCAAGACCTGGGAGCAGGCCATCCTGGTCGAGGGCAAGGCCAGCCGGGGCGGAAAGAAGAAAAAAAAGAAGAAGGCAAAGCCGGAATAGTCCGCGCGCGCGCGCACGGCACAAATCATTTCACCCTCCGGACGGTTTCATCCTTGGCAGATCGGCTTCCCCGCTGAATACTGCCGGGATGAAATCAAGACTACTCCTGCTTGTCATCTTCTCTGCCACGCTCACTTGGGCCGAACCGGAACCCACCTGGTACAAGGGCAACACCCATACCCATTCCCTGTGGAGTGATGGCAACGACTTCCCGGAGATGATCGTCGACTGGTACCGCGCCCGCGGCTACAACTTCCTCGTCCTGTCGGATCACAACACCCTCAGCCGGGGCGAGCGCTGGATGGATATCAGCCGTATCCGGAAAAAGCAGGCCCTGGACAAGTACCAGGTCCGCTTCGGCGACCGGGTGGCTTTTCGGGATGACGTGGACGGAAAAAAACAAGTGCGCCTGGCCACCTACCCCGAGATGCAGGAGATGTTCGACCTCCCGGGGCGCTTCCTGCTGGTCGAGGGTGAGGAGATCACCGCCCGGGGCATCGACCCCGATTATCCCTTGAAGGTCAAGCACGTACATATCAATGCCATGAACCTGGAAACGCTCGTGAAGCCCATCAAGGGAAAGCCGATTCGCGAGGTCATGCGCAGCACCCTCCAGGCCCTGCGCAAACTGGAAGCCGAAACCGGGCACCCGATCCTGGACCATATCAATCATCCGAATTTCCATTACTCGATTAGCGTGGATGACCTGGCCCAGGTCGTGGAGGAGCAGTTCTTCGAGGTCTACAACGGCCACCCCAGTGTCCACCAGCTCGGCGACACGAACCATCCGCCGATGAATGAAATGTGGGACCTGGCGAATGCCATCCGGATCTTCACCCTGGACGCCGCGCCCCTGTTCGGCATCGCAAGCGATGATTCCCACTATTACCACGGCGGAAATGTTTCTCCCGGGCGGGGCTGGGTCATGGTCAAGGCCGATGCGCTGGACAGCGACAAGCTGGTGAAGGCCATGCGCCGGGGCGATTTCTACGCGTCGACCGGGGTGTACCTGCGGAAGATCGCGTACGACCCGAAAACCCGGCGGCTGCAAATCCTGATTGCCCCCGATGCGGATCAAACCTTCACCACCCGGATCATCGGCCTGGACCGGGAGACCATGGCCGGCAAGGAACGCGCGCGCTTCGACACCCTGGTTGTCGACTATACCCTGGGTCCCGACGACCGTTGCATCCGTGCAGAGATCACCTCGAGTCGACCCCATCCCAACCCCAGTTTCAAGGACCAGGTGGAGCAGGCCTGGACCCAGCCCGTCGGCTGGGAAAAGCCCCAGGCGGAATAGGCCTCATCCGCACCCGGGCAGCTTCGTCACGTGCACGACGGGTTCAGGGCGTCCCCACCGGAACCTCCGGCCGGTTGCCCCGCCAGCCCGTGTCGAACTGCTTCAGCAGCTTCGCCACCCGCTCGGGGGCCTGTGCGGCAATGTTCCGGGTCTCCCCGGGGTCCGATACGTGATCGTAGAGTTCCACGAAGACCGGCTCGGCCCTGGGCTGCCTGACATCTTTCCAGGCCACGAGGCGATAGCGATCCGTGCGCATGGTATAGCCCATGAGATCGTTTTCGAATTGTGCCCGGTTCCAACGATCGCCCTGCTGCGCGATTATCCGCGCCTCGACCGCTTGGATCAAGGGACCGAAAAAGGTTTCCCGCATGCCCGGGGACAAGGGATTCGCAGCCCATTCACGCAGGGCCGGATTGGGGTACTGGCTGAAGGCGGCACGCTTCCAGGCACGACCGGGATCCTGCAACAGGGGCACAAAGCTGAACCCTTCCAGGTGACCCGGCTGCGGGAGGCCGGCCAGGTCACACAAGGTTGGATACAGGTCCACCAGCTCGACCAGGGCATCGGTCTTTTTCCCCCGGGTCGCCTGCGGCATACCCGGGGTCCAGATCATCAGGGGCACGCGGGCCGCGATCTCATAGTTGGTGGCCTTCCCCCAGATACCCATGTCGCCGAGATGCCAACCGTGGTCCCCCCAGAGCACGATTACCGTGTTGTCCCGGATGCCCGCTTCATCCAGGGCGGCAAGCATCCGGCCAACTTGCGCGTCCACGTAACTGACGCAGGCCAGGTAGGCATGAATCAAGGTCCGGGCGAGATCGGGACCGATCGGCCCCGACTTCGGGATCCCATGGCGTGTGCGCAGTTCAAAGGACGCGTGGATCCCCATGGCCGCTCCGTCTTCCGGTGACCTATCCTGTGCGGCCAGCTCAATCTCCGCCGGGTCATAGAGGTCCCAGTACCGCTTCGGTGCGTTGAAATCGAGGTGCGGCTTGCTGAATCCAAGTGCGAGGAAGAGCGGCTTTCCGGGTCCTTTCCCTGACGCGTTCCCGGCCAGGTGGTCTTTCAGCGTGGCGATGGCGAGTTGGGTGTTGAACCCGTCGATGTATCCGTGGTCCGGCACCTCAGCGCTTTCGTAGGCGGGCCCATGGATGAGGCCGCCCGAGGCCGCCGCTCCGTAGCGCGCCCGCATCTTTTCGCCATTCTCTTTCCAGCGCTCCTGGTTCTCCGGCAGGGCGTATCCGCCGGGCGTCTGGGGCCGCTTGAAGCCCACCCGCTTCCATGCCGGTTTGCGGCTCCATGAATGCTCCGCATCGGTCATCCGGGCGTGATAGATCTTGCCGCAAAATACCGCTTCATATCCGTTGGCAATGAAATGCTGCGGCAGCGTAATGATGTCCGGGTTCAAGGTGCGGAAATAAGCGGTGTTTTCGACCACGCCGATGGTGTCCGGTCGTGCACCCGTCATCAGGCTCGCCCGGGAGGGGCTGCAAATCGCCTGCTGGCAATAGGCCCGGTTGAAGAGGAGACCGTCGGCAGCCAATGCATCCATGTGCGGGGTCCGGGCGGTGGGAGAACCGTAGCAGCCCAACTCGGGACGCAGGTCGTCGATCGCGATGAAAAGAATGTTGGGAGGCGTCCCTGCAGAAGGAATCACGCTGGACAACGCGATCAAGAAAAACCCGACGGGTCGGCCCACGGCCATTGCAAAACGTATTACCCGCATTTCAGGAAGGACCCGGTTCTTCATCCCGCCAGCACATCCTTCACCACGTGACCATGTACATTGGTGAGCCGACGCTGGATCCCGTTGTTGTAAAAGGTGATCCGTTCGTGGTCGAGACCCATCAGGTGCAGCAGGGTCGCGTTGAAATCGTACACGCTCGTGGGATCAGCCGCGGCCTTGAAACCAAATTCATCGCTCGCCCCGTAGCTGAAGCCTTTCTTCACCCCGGCACCCGCCATGAAACAGGTGAAGGCGTCGGGATTGTGATCGCGCCCGGTGCCGTTCGCCTGCAGGAAGGGCATCCGGCCGAATTCCGTGCACCACACCACCAGGGTATGATCCAGCATGCCGCGACGCTTGAGATCAGCGATCAAGGCCGCAGTAGGTTGGTCCATGATCTCGGCCTGCAGGGCATGGGTTTTCAGGATATTGCTATGGGAATCCCAGTTGGTAATGCCGTTGCCTCCGGAAGGATCGCTGCCATTGAACAACTGGACCACGCGGACGCCCTTTTCCAGCAGGCGCCGGGCGAGCATGCAGTTCCTGGCATACTCCTTCTTCAGGTCCGTTCCCGAATCCATGCCGTATTGCCGTTGGATATAGGCCGGCTCGCCGGCGATATCCATGATGTCCGGGATGGAGGTCTGCATCCTGCCCGCCAGCTCGTAGCTGGCGATGCGCGCCGCGAGGTCGGCATCTTCCGGGAACTGCTCCAGGTGCCGCGCATTCAAGCGCTGCAGAAGGCTCACGGTCTGCGCGTCGTCCCGGGCGCTCAGGCCTTGGGGCCGGGCCAGGTTCGCCGGCGGATTCTTTGCGTTGAAGTCCGTTCCCTGGAAGGATGCCGGCAAAAAGCCACAGCCGAAATTGTTTTTCCCTGAGCGCGCCAGCCCACGTGGGTCGTTGATCGCGACGAAGGCGGGCAATTCCTCGTTCGCGGATCCCAGGGCGTAGGTCACCCAGGCCCCAAAAGACGGGAAGCCTTCCATGGTAAACCCGGTATTGAAGAAATTCTCCCCCTGCGGATGCGCGCTGGTCTGCGTGGTCAGGGAATGAACAAAACAGAAGTCATCCGCAAGCGCCGCAAGGTTCGGGACCAGGTCGGACACCATCTTGCCGGACTGGCCACGCGGCTTGAAGGCCCAGAAGGGCTTGGCGATGTTGCCGGTAGGGCCCTCAAATGTCACGGCGGGAAGGCCTGGGGGCTTCTGGCCATGGTATTTGAACAGGGCCGGCTTGTAATCAAAGGTATCGACGTGACTGACCGCACCCGGGCAGTAAATCACCAGTACCTGTTTGGCCGCCGGGGCAAAATGCGAGCCGCGCGGAGCATAGGGCATGGCGGGATCAATGGCCGGGCGGATGGGGGCCTTGCCACTGAAACGGGTGGGATCTTCTGCCGCCAGCAATTGGCCAAGGGAAAGCCCGCCCATGGCCATGCCGGCCTGGCCAAGGAAATGCCGCCGGTTCAGGAGCTGGCGCCCGTGGATGGAAAGATGTTCCTCGTTCGTCTTCATGGCAAAAAGGCAAATTCGTTGGCGTTGATAATCGAGCGGCAGACGAGCTTAAGGTCGATGCCGCCAGTGGCTTTCAGTTCATCCGTATCCGGCGTGCGTCCGAGCAGCAACGCGTAGGCACGGATCACGGCGGCTTCGCCCCCTTGGCCCGCCTCCCGCCGGGCACGTTCGGCAATATAGCCCGCCTGGTTGATCGCGAAGGGACTGTTCATCAGGTTGAGCGCCTGCAACGGCGTGGTCGAAACCGGTCGCTTCGCACGCACCTGCCCGCAGTCGGGAAAATCAAAAGCGGTAAAGATCCGGTCATCCACCCGGCGCATGCGTTCCTGGTAAAGCATGCGCCGCCAGGTCTCCGGGCCGTGGTTGTCCACGACCTCCCACTGGGCGTAGGTCTTCTTCACGTTGTGGATCCGGAAACTGCGACCGCCGATGCGTGGATCCAGCTTGCCCGAGGCCTGGAGGATCCCGTCCCGTAATACCTCGGCTTCAACCCGGCGCGGCGGAAAGCGCCAGAGCAGGCGCGCACCGGAATCGGCTGCCAACCCATCTTCCCGGGGCCGCGAAGACTGCCGAAACGCCTCGGTTGTCACCAACTGGCGGATCAACTTTTTCATCGACCAGGGGGTGCCGGTCTCCGGGTCGAGCCAGTCCGCCACCAGCCAGTCGAGCAACTCCGGATGAGACGGCGGGGCGCCGGCCTTCCCGAAATCCGCGGTAGTGGAAACGAGACCGTTGCCGAAAACGTGGTGCCAGATGCGATTGACCATGACCCGGGCGGTCAGTGGATGCTCGGGCCGCGTCAGCCATTCGGCAAAACGCAGACGGCGAACACGGCCGTTGGCCTTGCCGTCGAGGGCGAGGTCGCCGCCGAGAACGGCAAAGCCCGCCGGGTTCACCTCGTCGCGCGGATTCTCCGGGCTCCCCCGGTGCAGGACGTGTGTCACCTTCGGCTTGACAAAGCGACCCACAAAACTGGGACGGGGGCCCTCCTCCATCAAGCGGGCAATGGTTTCGGTAATCCGCTTGAACGCGGCCTGCCGCTCCGGGTCCTGCTCGACCTGTTTC
>JAPYUI010000455.1 GCA_029936175.1 Kiritimatiellia bacterium | reverse complement strand
GGCCGACCAGCTTCGGGACCTTCCAGGTGATCGATTGCATCTTCTGGTGGTTCACCCCCCGCGCATGCTGCCGCTCTTTGCCGTCCACGGTGCACAGGGCGATGTAGGTGTTGGCATGCTTGCCGCCGCCCACGAGCAGGGTGACGGTTGGGGCATCGAGCGTGAAGACCGGTGATTCCGCCACGCCAGTGAAGGTGTCCGATGCCTCGTTCTGCATTGTTTCCAGGGTGGAGAGCAGCCAGGTGCCCTGCTTGTTGTAGGGCCCCTGCTGGTGGTGGAATTCCGCCCGATCCGTGCGGAGTTGCCCGAAGGAACCTTCAACGAGCTTCCAGCCCTGCATGCCGTCCTCGAAATCGAAGTTGAGTTCAGCGGCTTGCGTCAAGGTGCAGAGGGTAATCAGTAGCGTGATGAGCATGCGCATAGGGTTCTCCGGATGAAGGCGCATGATGCGGGGTGATGCTCGAATGTCAATGCTGATGACCCGGTCGAAAAAAGCTTTCCTGGCCCCGGATGGTTCGCTGTTTATCGTGACGGACCTGGTTCAGGTGGACCAGTACGATACCAGTTGTCGAGCTGGCGGTCGGGGCCACCCGCTGACCTACTGGTGCTGACCTGCGAAAATCACTGGGGTTGGGGCGGAGGAAAAACTGCCAGGTTCGGAAACGGGGCTGATTCGTTCCGCCTCAATTTCAAGCGGGTCGTTCAGGTGTGCAGGCGGCTGGATAACGCCGCTCGCCTCAGCAGGGCCAGGCTGATCACGCCGACAAAGAGGAGGGAAGGTACACCGGGCTCGGGGATGAGGGTACCGTTGAGGGTCAGCGCATCGAGGCCCGTGTTGTTCCCGATGGTCGCCGAGCTGGTTACGAAGACCTTTACCTCGTAGGTCTCGGCATCGCTCAGGGCCAGTGGGGACAGGAAGGTCAGGGTCTCGATCCCCGAGGTGCCGGAGATCCCGGAGGCGGTGATGCTGCCGAGCAGGCCCGAGGTGGAACCGGTCACGCTGACGGTCCAGTCCGCACTGCGAGCGGCCCCTTGAAAAATGCCGCTGTTACTGAAGTGCTGCCAGTCGAGTAGCACGTCCTGGAGCGTGACCTGCGGCACGGTCAAGGCCAGGGGAACGGTTGTGCTCCAGGGGCCCTCGTTGCCGATGTTCATGTCGGGAGCGAAATGCCCCTGTGCATTGGCCGTGTCAAAGAGTGCCGTGCTCGTCGGCACGCCGCCTTCCTGTACCCAGCTCAGGTCGCCGGGATCCTGCACCCCATCCAGGGTCCAGGGAATATTGCCAGCCGTCTTCCCGCTGACCGTTCGCCCGGTGAAATCGGTGGACAAAATCGGCGTGGCGAAA
>JAPYUI010000225.1 GCA_029936175.1 Kiritimatiellia bacterium | reverse complement strand
CAGTTGTAAGCCTGCATGCCCCCCTGCCGGATAAAGACGAAAATCGTGCCCGCGGCCGGGTACAGCCGCTGAAGCCGGCCTGCGGCTGAGGCCTTTCCCCATGTCACCATTCAAAGAAGGTCAACGCTGGATCAGCGAAACAGAACCCGAGCTCGGGCTGGGAACGGTCCTGGAGGTAGGCGACCGGATGGTGAAAGTGCTGTTCACCGCCACGGGCGAGGCGCGCCAATACGCCCGGGCCTCGGCCCCCCTGGAACGCGCTGCCTTCAAGCCGGGCGAGATGATTGCAACCGCGGAAGGTACGTCCCTGCGGGTGGACACGGTAAACGAGGTCGACGGGCTCCTGGTATACGCCTGCGGCAAGCTGGAAATCCCGGAGTCGCTACTCGATGACCAGCCCCCTGCGGGCCGGCCTGAAGACCGGCTCCTGCACGGGAAAGCGGACCCTCCCGGGCTCTACGCGCTCCGCCTCGAGGCCTGGCAACACCGGGCACGCATGGCCACCGCGCGCGGACGCGGCTTTGCCGGCGCGCGCATCGACCTGATACCGCACCAGTTGTACATTGCCGAACGCGCGGTGCAGCGGAGCGCCCCCCGCATCCTGCTCGCGGACGAGGTGGGCCTGGGTAAAACCATCGAGGCCGGCCTGATCCTCCACCGGCTGCTGGTCAGCGCGCGGATTAACCGGGTCTTGATCCTGCTGCCCGAAGCCCTGATCCACCAGTGGTTCGTGGAGTTGTTGAGACGCTTCAACCTGAACCCGGCGATCTACAACGAAGACCGCTGCGAGGCGGCAGAAGCCGGGGCACCCGAGGGGAATCCTTTTCTCGCGGAACAAATCATCCTCGCCTCGACCGACTTCTTCGATCGGCACCCCGGGCGCATGGGCCAGGCCCTGCAGGCGGGCTGGGACCTGATGATTATCGATGAAGCCCATCACCTCGAGTGGGCCCCGGGCGCGCCGAGTTCGATGTACCAGTTTGCCTATGCGCTCGCCCAGCAGAGCAAGGGCGTCCTGTTGCTGACCGCGACCCCGGAGGAGCTCGGGCTGGAAAGCCATTACGCGCGCCTGCACCTGCTGGATCCCGGACGCTACCCGGATTACGCGACCTTCATCGCCGACCACGAGAAACACGAAGCCACCGCCCGGGAAGCCGAGGAGCAAATTGCGAAGGGCGAAGACATCCACGAGCTACTCGATCGCTACGGGCCGGGCCGGGTGATCTTCCGCAACTCGCGGCGGACCATGGAAGGCTTTCCCGAACGAAAGGCCTGCCTCGCGCCCCTGGCACCGGGGGACTCCAGGGAAGCCTGGCTGGCGGAGCTGCTGCGCTCGCTGGATGGGGAAAAAGTCTTTCTCATCACCACGACCCGGGTCCAGGCACTCGAGCTGCAGGAGGCCCTGACCCGGCACATCCAGGTCAAGACCGCCCTCTTTCACGAGGACATGGAATTGATCGCCCGCGACCGGAGTGCGGCATGGTTCAGCGAGGAGGACGGTGCCCAGTTGTTGATCAGCTCGGAAATCGGCGGCGAGGGGCGAAACTTTCAATTCGCCCACCACATGGTGCTCTGGGATCTTCCCGGGCACCCCGAGACCATCGAACAACGTATCGGACGCCTCGATCGCATCGGGCAAAACGAAACCATCCATGTACACGTGCCGTATGTCACCGGGGGCGAGGAAGAGCACCGCGTGCGCTGGCTGGACGAGGGGCTGGATGCCTTCTCGCACTGCCTGCTCGGGGGCGCGAATATCCATGCCGCGTTCAAGGAACGCATGGATGAACCGATCCAGGAGCTGATCGCGGATACGCGCAGGCATCGCGTAGCCCTGGAAAAACAATTGGCCGTCGGCACGAACCGCCTGCTCGAGCTGCACTCGTTCAATGCAGCCGTCGCGGAAGACATCGTCGCATCCGTCCGCACGATGGATGAGGACCCGGCCCTCGAGCCCTTTCTGCTGCGCCTGTTCGACCACTTCGGCATCCATGCGGAGGAACTGGACCGCAAGACCTACCGGCTCGTACCCTCACACACCTTTCGCGACGGGATTCCCGGCTTCAACAAGGAAGGCATGACGGTCACCCTGGATCGTGCCTGCGCACTGGCGCGCGAGGACTGGGTTTTTCTTACCTGGGATCACCCGCTGGTAGCCGGGGCGATGGATGTGTTGACCGGGTCGGAACAGGGCACGGGCACCGCGAGTACCTGGGCGAATACGGGTGCAACAGGCCTGCTGCTCGAGGCCGTGTTCATCGTCGAGGCCATCGCACCGCCGCTACTTGAGGCGGATCGTTACCTGCCTGCAACCCCCCTTCGGGTATGCGTGGATCTCTCGATGAACCCCGCAGCAGACGCCCCGATCGACCTGCCGGACGGACGGAACAGCGGGGTGCTGGACGGCGGGGAGCCCCTGCGGGACCGCGTCCGCGACATGCTCGAGGCCTGCACCGGCCAGGCGGAGCGAAAAGCCGTGCAGGTCCGGTGCGATGCACGGAAACGCATGCATGATTTACTCGACCCGGAGGTGGCGCGCCTGGAACATCTCCTGGCGGTCAACGATCACGTGCATCCGGAAGAACTGGAGGCCCTGCACGCGCGGGTGGAACAGCTGGAGGAGCAGCTCGGCACCGCGAGCACCCGGCTGGACGCGGTGCGATTGATCCTGAGCGGGGCCTGAGCGGGGCCAGGGAAGGAATAGCTACCCGGCCGAAACGGGGTCGGTACCCGGCTCATCCGGGGAATCGCCGGGCACCGGGCGCCCTCGACGCAGGCGCATCGCGGCCAGGACCCCGAGCAGGGCGAGCGGAATAGCGGTACTGGGCTCGGGAATGGCGCCACCAAGCGACAGGGTCGTGTTGTAGCCCAGGTCCTCAAACGAACCGAGGGTCGTGTCGCTGATAAACGTGGGTGCGTTCAGCCAGCCGGTCATGAGCATATCCCGGACATCCCGGCCATCGCTTACCCGGACAATCCCGGTCGCCCCGGCTCCATTATCGACTTCGTTCCAATGACCGTTTGCGGTTCCCCCGCCGCCGCCCAGCTCCACCGGAACAAAGGTTGCCGAGCCCTGGCCGACGAATTCCTGTTGATACGCCGCCAGGCCCGTGGCCCCGGTATACTGCCCGGAGCCCGAAACGTAGAGCTCCTGGAAGCCGGGCAATCCGGCAGCTGCACTGCTCCACAGGGTGCCGATACCGATCACGTGCGCCATTTCGTGGAGAATTACTGCAGCGAAGGTGCCGGCGGTCTCCAAGGCGGCCACATCGGCCGTGTCGAATTGCATACCCCCGGCGGTTGCATACAAAAACGATCCACCAAAAGCATTGCCAAGCGTCGGGCCCGCCGAGCCCAGGATCCCACCGACCCCGTCAATCGGCGCGAGTTCAGCATCGATGATCAACTGGGTGCCGGGTGTAACCCCGGCCGTCATATAATCCGTAATCAAGCTCTCCCAGGTCGATGCAGCCGCCTCGAAGACGGCTTCCTGGGAGGAGGTCATTCCGACGAGATTCAGCGAAATATCGAATACAACGGCCCGGGCAGGGGCAGCCAACCCCAGGCTCAAGCAGATGACGGGCAGTATTTTCCTCATACGCAACATCACGGCGGTAGTGCTTCGAAAGGGACACTCAGGTCCCTCAGAATACATAATTCCCTTGAGATGAACAAGTAACCATAGGCGACTGATATGGGTTCGTTTCCAAAAATTCAGGCAAAACCCGCACCAATTAATTCATTCTGCACATATTGATACGCGAATTAAGTGGGCCTGTAAACATCCATGTGATGTAATTCGGCGGCTTAGAAGGCGTTGCCTTCCAACCGTAAACCCGGGCGAGGTCGACGATGCCTATTATCCTGAAACAAATTTCTGAAAAACCCCACAGTGAGGACGGATATCGTGTCCTCGTCGACCGCCTGTGGCCAAAAGGCCTCATCAGGGAAGAAGCCGAGATCGATGAGTGGTTGGAGGAAATCTCCCCGTCGACAGGCCTTCGGAAATCCTTAAATGAGGGCGAGCTCAGCTGGGGTAAATTCCGCCAGGCCTACCTGCTGGAGCTGAGGAAGCACAGCGAAGATCTCGCTCCGCTGGTGGAGCGGGCCGAGAAAGAGCGGGTGACCCTCCTTTTCTCCTCGACCGATGAAAGACAGAACAACGCGGCGGTGGTGAAGCAGTTTCTCGATCGCCGGACCGGCCGGTACCAGGAGGTTTAGGGTCAGCAGCCAGGCGGCACGACGCGGATAGCCGAAGGGCCGCCGTATCGCACTGTCAAGGCCCGGTCTTTTCCATCGATAACCCGCATCCCGTCGTGGTGCGGTACGAGACAAACCCGGGTTCCTTATGAAAATGATCATTGTTTTGTGGTGCGGCCTGATCTTGTCGACCGGAGCGGCAACGCGGCCGAACGTGTTGTTTCTGGCTATCGACGACCAGAACGACTGGATGGGCTGCATGGGCGGTCATCCGCAGGCACAGACACCGCACATCGATGCCCTGGCCAGGCGCGGCACCCTCTTTCTGAACGCCCAGTGCCAGTCCCCGCTCTGTAACTCCTCGCGCACGAGCCTGATGACGGGCCTGCGGCCGACGACCACCGGGATCTACGGACTCGCGCCGTGGTTTCGCAACCTCCCCGAGTACAAGGACCTGGTCAGCCTGCCCCAGGCTTTTGCCCGGGCCGGATACCACACCCTGTACACCGGCAAGATTTACCACGGGCGCTCCGGGCGAAAAGGGGACGAGTGGAGTGAAGTCGGGCCTCCGGCGGGCGTGGGTGCCTGGCCCAAGCAGAAACTGGTCGATACCCCGGCCAGGCACAAGCTGGTCGACTGGGGAGTCTTCCCGCACAAGGACGAGGACAAGGGCGACTACCAGGTCGCGACCTGGACCATCGACCAGTTGAAAAAAACGCACGACAAGCCCTTCTTCCTCGCCTGCGGCTTTTTCCTGCCCCATGTACCCTGTTACGCAACGCAGAAGTGGTTCGACCTCTACCCCGAAGACACGCTGATCCTCCCGCCGGTGGTCGAAAATGACCGCGCCGACACCCCGCGCTTTTCCTGGTACACCCACTGGAAGCTGCCCGAGCCGCGCTTAAAGTACTTAAAAGAGGCCAAACAGTGGAAAAACCTGGTGCGCTCGTATCTTGCCTGCACCAGCTTTGTCGATGCCCAGGTCGGCCGTATCATGGAGGCGCTCGACGCCAGTGGACACGCCGACAACACCCTCATTGTCCTCTGGACCGACCACGGTTGGCACCTCGGCGAAAAGGAAATTACCGGCAAGAATACGCTTTGGGATCGTTCCGCCCGCGTGCCCCTGATCTTCGCCGGACCCGGGGTGAGCGCGGGCCAGCGCTGTACCCGCCCGGCCGAGTTGCTGGACATGTACCCCACCCTGCTGGAGCTCTGCGGGCTGCCCGCACAGGCCCAGCTCGAAGGCCTGAGCCTGGTGCCGCAATTGAAGGACGCAAAAGCCCCGCGCGAGCGCATGGCGGTTACCACGCACAACCACGACAACCACGGCGTGCGTTCCGAGAACTGGCGCTACATTCGCTATGCCGATGGATCGGAGGAACTGTATAACATGCAGAAGGACCCGAACGAATGGACGAACCTGGCATCGAACCCGGAATATGCTGACGTGATCGCGGCACACAAAAAATGGATCCCGAGAGACAACCGAAAACCTGCACCCGGCAGTGCCCACCGCATCCTGGTCTACGAGGACGGCAAGGCGAACTGGGAAGGAAAAGATATCCTGGACGACGATCCGATCCCGGAACTGTAACCGCACCACGCTCCCCTGGAGAATACAGGCACGCGGCGATTAACTACCGGGCCGGGTGAGACAGAACGGAACTCAGCCCTTTTTCTTCTCCTCGACCCGGGTAAAATACAGCGATTGCTTCTTCGCGGCGGAGAAGAGCAGGAAGTAATCCTTCTGCCACCCCATGGCCTTGTAGGCAACCTTGCCGACTTTTACATATCGCCCGGGAAAGGTCCGGTGCGTTTTACCGGCCATGATCAACTCCACCAGGGGCGGGCTTCCGGCGCGAACAACCACCGAGCGGGCGGTACCCACGGCGGTAATGTTCAGGCTTACGCCGACCTTTCGCGTCTTGAAATTCTTGGGAATCACCGTCGGCGGGACAACCCGAATGCGCCGCTGCGCATGGGACACCTGGGCGGGAAAAGTGACGATACCCGCCACGAGGAAACCGAGAAAGGTATTCAGGGTGCGCTGCATGGAATGCATGCTACACCCGCAGACCCGCCGGCGACAGGCGAAAACAGCGGAGATTCATGGA
>JAPYUI010000454.1 GCA_029936175.1 Kiritimatiellia bacterium | reverse complement strand
TGTCCGTCCACAAATTGGACCTCGATGAACTTGGAGCTCGCGAAGCTTTTCCCATCAGGCCCCGCCAGCGAGGCGACTTTCCTGCGGGTCCGGACGTCAAAGATATCCGGGGTATGGGAGTAGGCATAGGCTCCGTCAAGACTGAAGGTGATCCAGCCGTGGCCACCCATGCTCAGGTCGACGTGGCCCTTGGGGGCAGGGGGGGATTGGGTAAGGTCGAATAGGAAGAGCTTCCGGCCCGCCTGGTCGCTGATCCACAGCTCGGTCTCGTCGGGGGTCATTCCGGCACCGTGGGTGCGGTGCTTGATCCTTTTCCCGGTCGTGGGGTCGGTTGCGAAGACCCGGTCAGTAACGGAGCCGGTCTCGAGATCAACGATATCAAAACCCGCGTGTTTCCCCAGGCAGACGTAGGCCCGGGTGTTGGCACTGTTGACCGTGTAGGGGAATACGCCGGATTCGCCGACGGGCGATATAGTCTGGAGAACCTTTCCGTCGCTGGCGCGAAACTGGGTCAGGGTTACCTGGGTGCCCAGGTACACATACTTTCCGTCGAGGCTGGCAATGCTGTTGTGGGCGCGCTTGTTGACCGCGATCCGCTCGATCTCCTTTCCGGAGGCGGCATCGACGACGATGAAGCCGTCCTTGTCGGATTGCCACCACCAGCCCGTTGGTACGTAAATTCGCTTGCCATCCGGGGTGATGCAGGAGCGATCACAGCCCTGCTTGAATTTTGATTGCCACTTCACTTTCTCGGTCACGAGGTCGAAGCAGCCGAGAGTCCCGCCGGTGGTCGAGTAGTAGAGGCATTTGGTGGCGGTGCACCCGGTGAAACCGCGGAGACCCTCACGGAAGATGGGAAGGTCGATCCGGCGGACGAATCGGTGGTCCTTGTCGATATCAAAGATAAGGATGCCGGGTTCGGATGATCCCTGTTTCTGCGCCCCATCGGGGGTGCTCATATAGAGGAACCGTGCGCTGGGGGCAGTCGGTGTTTCCGCGTGAAGGGCGGGGATGGAAAGGGCGGCGGCCAGGGGACAGATGAGATAGATGATAGGGTGTTTCATGGGCTGTACGTCCGGTTGATTTAAACGCTGCCTGTACCTTGAAGGAGCCGGTATAGACGAAATTCGAATATCCAACAAATGTTATTTGCAGGCCCGGCAATCGCCTTGGCTCCATTTTTAACCAGGTGCCTCATCGTATAGGCGAATCCTGCGCTTTTCGCTGGCCTGTAGCCGCCGCAACCCGGACAATTCGCGCTATGAATCACTTGGTAATGATCACCGCCCTGCTGGCGATCACGGCGCATTGCGCGGTCGCCGAACGATCGTTTGAACCGGTCCGGACCTACC
>JAPYUI010000453.1 GCA_029936175.1 Kiritimatiellia bacterium | reverse complement strand
GCTCCTCGAAGCCATGGTCATTCCTGAAGGGGTTCGCGAAGAAAGGCGTGGCGAGCACCGGCGGCAGTTGCCAGAGGTCGCCAGCGAGCACCATGTTGATGCCGCCGAAGGGCCTGTGCTGCCGGCCCCGGCGCGCGTACGGGTGCCGGGCACACGCGCGCCGCAGGTAGGAGTCCAAGAGACCCAGGAGCTCTGCCGACACGGTGCTGATCTCGTCCGTGATGAGCCACCGCATGCCGAGCGCGTTGAGGAAGAGCTCGTCGACATCGCCGGAGGCGTCCTTCCGTGCTGACTTCCCATCCGCGCTTGTCGCGTTCCAAGGGATGGTGCTCCACCCGTGCACGGTGCTTCCGCCGATGAGCGCGGCCATCGTGTTCTGCGATGCAAGGAACTGGAACTGGACGCCGTGCTCCCAGCCGAGGCACTCTTCGAAGAAGCGGCGCACGAGCTTGATGCACGTGCTCTTCCCGGCCCCAGGGATGCCAAAGACGCAGTCGCGGCAGGGCTCGCTGCCGGTGTGGCCTGGTCGCCCCACGTGCGCCAGCTCCGCTTGCTCCACTCTGCAACGTGCGACCACCCTCTCCAGGAATGCGTACTGTTCCGCGTTCGGAGCTTCCGGCTCGTGGCAGACTCGCTCCATCCACTCACGCACTGTCCCATGGCGCCACGTGACGTAAGCCCGCGCCTGCTGCGCCTCTGCGTGGAGGGAGGTGCGCTGCTTGGACGCCAGCCGACTTGAGGTCGCTTTCGGCTCCTCAGGCCGCGTGCTCAGCGACGTGTTTCGGACGTCCACCACATCCGCTGGCCACTCTCTGGTGTGCGCCGGCCACAATCGTGCCGTCGTACGCATGGAGCTCTGTATCTGGGTCGACTGCCGCAGGGCCGGTGCATCGACGTCAGCGCCTGAGGTCTCCTCGCCGGGCGCTTCCGTTTTTTTGGTCTTGTTTTTCCCGGGCCGCACGGGCACCGTTTCGTCGTCCTCGCCTCGCGACATGCGTTCGAGGATGGCGTGGACGCGCGTCAGCGGCACAGTGTTGCTGGGCACGTTGCGAGGCTTTTCCTCGCGGAGCTGCGCGTCCTCTGCCTCCTCCCTGGTCTTGCTCTTGCCGCAGCACGCCGCCATGAACTGGATGATCAGGCGGCAGGCGTGCTGCGTCACGACGTGACCCCGCACGTACCTGAGGCAGGATGTCTAGCACCACGCACCACCACCAGGATAACTAAAATGAGTGTCGCAGCCCCCACCAGGATAACTAAAATGTGTGTAGCAGCCGCCACCAGGATAACTAAAATGAGTGTCGCAGTCCCCAGCAGGAAAACTAAAATGAGTGTCGCAGCTCCCACAGGATAACTAAAAT
>JAPYUI010000224.1 GCA_029936175.1 Kiritimatiellia bacterium | reverse complement strand
TATCCCGCGGTCGAGCACACGTGGTACCAAGGCACCGAGAAACCGAAGATCTGGCACGAGAAAAAGATACCCCAATGGGGCAACGGCACCCTGTTCATCGGTGAAAAGGGTATGTTGCTGTCCGAGTACAGCAAGCATGTCCTGTTGCCCGAGAACAAATTCAAGAACTTCGAGCGCCCCAAGCCATGGATCGAGCCCTCTCCGGGCCAGCAGGCCGAGTGGATTCGCGCCTGCAAGGGCGAGGGGCCCGAGCCCCTCTGCCATTTCGCCTACGCCGGGCCCCTCACCGAGGCCAATCACCTTGGGAACGTGGCCTACCGCGCGGGGAAGAAGCTGGAATGGGACGCGAAGAACATGAAGATTCCCAACGCACCGGAAACCGAGAAATTCCTTGGGCGGAGCTACCGAAAGGGATGGAAGCTGGGCTGAGCCCGGGTCGGCTCTTGCGCAGCTCGAAGGGTTGGGGGACACCGCGGATTGGGCGGGGCTCCTAGCCGGCAAGCGGCTTTGGCCGGACCTTCTTCATCTCGATCTTCATCTCGTCCCGGAGCCGCTCCGCCTCCTCGAACAGCTTGGCCGGGTACATCCGCAAATCCCAGACGACTCCCAGTCGCTCCAGGACCCGAAGCAGGTAGTAGGTGACATCGACCTCCCACCAGTACAGGCCCTGGCGCGCGGATGCCGGGTAGCGATGGTGGTTGTTATGCCAGCCCTCGCCCAGGGTCAACAGGGCGACCCACCAGTTGTTCCGGCTCTCGTCCCGGGTCTTGAAACGCTTTCGACCGACTATGTGCGTCACGCTATTCACGCAGAAGGTCGCATGATACACCAACACACTGCTGATAAAGTACCCCCAGACTACCAGTTGCCAACCGGAGGTCTGAAATCCCGCCCCGGCCATGCCGTGGCCCACCCCGTAGAGGCTGAACCCAAGTGCCAGCGGTGCAATCACGTGAAAACGATCGAGCAGCCGTAGCTCCGGGAACTTCAGGAAATCCTTGATCCGCTTAACGTCGATCTGCTGGTAATGCCCGCCCAATACCCAGCCCACGTGCGACCACCACATGCCCTTGAGCACCGGGGAATGCACGTCGCCCTCGGTGTCGCTGTACGCGTGGTGGGTCCGGTGATGCGAGGCCCACCAGAGCGGACCCAGCTGCCCTGCCGAGGTTCCGAGGAAGGCCAGCACGAACTGGAAGAGACGGCTCGTCTTGAAGGCCTTGTGGCTGAAATAGCGATG
The DNA here is from genome assembly GCA_029936175.1 of Kiritimatiellia bacterium. Taxonomy (GTDB): domain Bacteria; phylum Verrucomicrobiota; class Kiritimatiellia; order SS1-B-03-39; family UBA6053; genus JAPYUI01. Next base: position 5,142 of record JAPYUI010000224.1, on the reverse strand, counting down.
AAATCCGGCGGTCAGGGCAAAGACCCGCACGACATACGTGAACAGGCACACCGCCACCGCGATCCAGCTGATGCCCACCCAGAAAACAGCGATGCAGGCGAGGTGAACCGCGATGAGCGGGGAAGCCATCAGGAGGGCCGCGTTTTCCCGATCATAAAAGATCTGCCGGTACCACGGGAGCCTCTCCGTGGCCCCTGCCGGTCGAGCGTTTCTCGTATGATCCATCGGGTCGCCTGGGTACTCAAATCCGCAACGAAGCGCGTCACGGCGCACGCCTGAACATAATCCCGCAGGCCGGGTTTCTCAAGGAAATCCTTTCGCGTGCCTCACAAGGTGGGGCAAGGAACCGCGCGCGGGTGCACGGTCGGGGGGAACGGCCTGCTGCAGGCACAAAAAAAGCGGGCCGCCCGGCCCGCTTTCCCGGCGATACGCCGTCGCTTAGAGCTCCTTGATCCGGATGTTCCGCCAGGACACCGGCCACTTTTCATCCCGTTTCCCGATACCGTGCACCTGCAGGCCGATAAAGCCCTTCGGGTGCGACTTCAGCTTCGCCTCGTCCGTCAGGTCCTCGATCGCCTGGCCGTTGATCCAGGTCTGGATACGCGCGCCCTTGGCGACCACCCGGTACGCGTTCCACCCGCCATTCTTGAAATGGGAGTGGGAGGCCTTGTGCTTCTTCGGGGAGGACATCCAGCCGCCGGCGGCCTCGCCGTAGACCAGGCCGGCCTGGCCCGGGCTTTTCTCGATTTCAACCTGCGGACCGTTCACGCGGCCCGTGGGGGTGTCCTTGGTCTGGGAGCGGATCTGCACCCCGGAATTCAGGTTGTCATGGCACTTCACCTCGAACTCCAGCTCGAAATCGCCGTAGTCCTTGTTCGAGCAGAGGAAGGAATTCGGGCTGCCCGCCTTCGTCGTCCCCGTAATGGCACCATCGTCAACCACGTAGGTCGCGGTACCGTTGCGCTGGGTCCAGCCGTCGAGGGTCTTGCCGTCGAACAGGTTGACCCACTCACCCGCCAGGCAGCTGCCGGCGGCTAAAAGCATGCTTACGCTCATCATTAATTTCATTGTATTCTCGCCCCTGGGGTTCGTGTTTATTTTCCGTACATAGGAAAACGCTCCGGGGCGCTTTCCTGTGACTGGGAAACTGAACGCAATTTTTCCCGCCATAGGAAGCCTTTTTCCCAACCTTTACCATCCCTGGCAAAAGAGATCCCGGGCGGGAGACCCCGGCGCCCCGAGACCCGTGCCGGACTGATCAAGGAGCCGCGACCGTGACCAGGGGCTTGAAGGGATCGAAGGACACGCGCAGGGTCCAGGCCATCGCCCGCAGCAGGATGATGCGGTAGTACGGGTCGTTAAAGGTGAAGAAGTTGTGCCCGGGAATCGAGCCGAATACCCGCCCCTTTCCAATCTCCTTGGTCCAGAACAGCGGCCAGTCCCGGCCGTCCAGCTCTCCGGGCCCCGGCGGACCCTTGGACGCCTTTTCCGGCCCGGCCTGGGAGCTCGCGAGCACGGTGAGTTGATCACGCATCCCCCCGAGGTTCCAGTAGTGTTCGTCGACGAGCAGGAGGTCCCTCGGGAATCCAGCCAGGATTCCGTGGGCCCGCGGCTCCAGGACCTTGCTCGGGATCGGCAACACGCCCCAGCGGGTTTTTCCCCGGTCCCAGGCCAGGCCGAATCGCTCGGCGACCTGCGGACCCACCGGGCCCTGGATGAAGGCCGAGTGGATCGCCACCAGGCCACCCCCGCGGGCCAGGTAGCGGTCCATCAGCTCGAATTGACCGGGTGTCATGGCCTGCATCTGCAGGTAGAACACGACCAGGTCCGCACCGGCCCACTGCTCGGGCGAGGGAAAACGATGGGCCGGGTCAACCGTCACCCGGGGGACCCGCGCCAGCAGCTCCGCGAAGAGGTCCCGCACCTTGACATGCTCGTGGAAACCCGGGGCATGCCCCTTGTCCACCTCCCAGACCCAGACGATGCGCAGGTCGCGGCCCGGTTCGCGTTGCCCGGCTTCGCCGACGATCCGCCGGACCGCCTCCGGGTCGCGCTGAACCGGAACCTGCCAGGGATGCTGGGCCCCGACCGGGACCGCGAAAACCAGGGCGAGCAAAGGAACCAGGTATGGGCGAATCATTTTCATGCGCAGGTAGCCCATTGCTACAGGGTCCGGCCCCGGGTCTCAACCCATGTTTCCAAAAAATAGCGTGGAAAGGTTGCCAAGATAAGCCGGGCACGCCCATGATGGATGACCGCGCGCAAAACGACGGCGGCGGCATGAATGAAACAACCCCGGCCTCCATCGCATGAACCGATTCCTGATCATCCTCCTGACCCTCCTCACCGCAGGCCCGGCCCGGGCCGCGATACCCGCGCGTCCCAATGTCCTGCTGGTCATGGCGGACGACCTCGGCTACCAGGACCTGTCCTGCTACGGCAGCGAGATGCTCAAGACCCCGGTACTCGACCAGTTGGCGACCGACGGCATCCGGTTGACCGCTTTCTACGCGGGCGCGACGGTGTGCACGCCCTCGCGGATGGCCCTGCTCACGGGGGCCTACCCGCCCCGGCTCGGCTGGCGCGGGGGCGTGGTCGGCTACGGGGTCAAGACGGTCAACGGCCTGGCGCCGGAGGCCGTGACCATCGCCGAGGTCTTCAAGGGGGCCGGGTACCGGACCGGCCTCATCGGCAAGTGGCACCTGGGGGATGCCCCGGGGATGCAGCCGATGGACCAGGGCTTCGACACGGCCTACTACATCAATAAGAGCAACAACCAGACCAAGAAATTGTTCCGCGGCACGGAGCTGGTCGCCGATCCGTTCGAGAACCGCAAGCTGAGTGAAGACTTCACCCGCGAGGCGATCCGCTTCATCGAGACCAACCGGGCGCACCCCTTCCTGCTCTACCTCCCCCTGACCGCGCCGCATTTCCCCGCGGAGGCCCACCCCGACTGGAAAGGCACCTCGGCCAACCAGGCCTACGGCGACGTGGTGGAGGAAATGGACCACCGGATCGGGGAGATCCTGGCCGCGTTGAAAGGGGCCCGGCTCGCGGCCCGAACGATCGTGGTTTTTATTTCCGACAACGGCCCCGAGCCCGGCCAGAAACGCTGGGCCCGGTCGGCCCCCTACCGCGGCTTGAAATGGAGTGCCCTGGAGGGCGGCACGCGCGTGCCCTGCATCGTGCGCTGGCCCGGCGTGGTCAAGGCCGGGCAGGTGAGCGACCACCTCACCGCCGCCATCGACCTGCTGCCGACCCTCGCGCACGCCTGTGGTATCGAGCAGCGCGCCCTCAACCATGGAAGCCCCCGGATCGACGGGGTGAACGTGTGGCCCACCCTGGCCGGTGCGGGCACCCCGCATGCCCGGACCAGCCTGCTGTACTGGTCCGGCTGGGCCGTTCCCCAGGCCATCCGGGAGGGAGACTGGAAACTGTACCTGGACAAGGTCAAGGAGATCGCCGGGTCCAGCCGGGGGCCCGCCCTGTTCAACCTCGCCGAGGATCCCGCCGAGGAAAACAACCGGGCCGAGGCGCACCCGGACCGGGTAAAGAAAATGCACGCCCTCGCCCTGGAGCAGCTCATCGATATCGAGCAGCATGCCCTCACCCTGGGCGGGCCGCCGAACAAGCGGAACACCCAGGACAAACGCGGGGCCTGGCTGAAAGACACGCCATAGAAACAACGCGCCACCCCTTGCGCCACACCCGGATAAGCATTGCAAAGGCCACCCGGATAAAGGACCCTTGCCGCATGAAAAAATCATTCCTGCTTTGCGCACTGCTCGCCGCCACCCCGCTCGTGGACGCCGCGAACCCGACCAATTTCATCGTGATCTTCACCGACGACCAGGGCTACAACGACATCGGGGTGTTCGGCGCACCCAAGATCAAGACCCCCCACCTGGACCAAATGGCGAAGGAGGGCATGCGGTTCACTGACTTTTACTCGGCCTCGCCGGTCTGCTCGACCTCGCGCGCCGCCCTGCTGACCGGTCGCTATCCCTACCGCAACGGGGTGCGCAGCGTGTTGTTTCCCAACCGGGATGCGCAGGGCCTGCACCCCTACGAGGTCACCGTGGCCGAGGTCCTCAAGGAGGCGGGGTACGCGACCGCCGCCGTGGGCAAGTGGCACGTCGGCCACGCCGATCGCTTCCTGCCGACCAACCAGGGTTTCGACTCGTACTACGGCATCCCCTATTCCAATGACATGTGGATTGCCCCCGACCTCAAGATCTCGGCCGCGGTAAAGCTGAACCAGGGCTACACCCTGGAGAAAATCAAGGCCGACCAGTCCGGGAAACGCGGGCCCAGGAACCTGGTCCCGGTCATGCGGAACGTCGAGGTGGTCGAATACCCGGCAGACCAGACCCAGTTGACCCGGAACTACACGGAGGAAAGCCTCGCCTTCATCCGGGCCAACCGGGACAAGCCCTTTTTCCTGTACCTGGCCCACACCATGCCGCACATCCCGCTCTTCGCCTCGGAGGCCTTCAAGGGCAAGAGCGCCGGCGGCCCCTACGGGGATACCATCGAGGAAATCGACTGGAGCGTGGGGCAGGTTTTGGACACCCTGAAGGCGCTTGAGCTGGACCGGAAGACCCTGGTCATTTTCACCTCGGACAACGGCCCCTGGAAGCTGTCCGGCGGCCGCGGCGGGAGTGCCTTTCCCCTCAAGGGTTACAAGTTCTCGACGCATGAGGGCGGCCAGCGGGAGCCCACCATCATGTGGGGGCCCGGTCGTATTCCCGCCGGGACGGTGTGTAAAGAAGTGGCCGGGACCATCGACCTGCTGCCCACCCTGGCCACGTGGGCAGGCGCAACAATCCCCGGCGACCGCGTCATCGACGGCAGGGATATCGCCCCCCTCATGCGCGGGGACAAAGGGGCCAAGTCACCGCACAAGGCCTATTTCTATATCAAGGCCGGGGGGATCAACGTGGAGGCGGTGCGCGTGGGCGACTTCAAGTACACCCGGCAGAAAGCCCTGTACAATTTACGGGAGGACATCTCGGAAAAGACCAACATCCGTGAGGCCCACCCGGAAAAGGCCGAAGAAATGCAGAAGCTCATCACCGCCTTCGTCGCGGAGGTGAAAGCGGATGTTGAGGCGCGCAAGAGGATTATCCAGGCCATGGACAG
>JAPYUI010000452.1 GCA_029936175.1 Kiritimatiellia bacterium | reverse complement strand
CTGGCCTTCCACGCCCGCAGGCGGACCGGGACGGTGGTTTATTACGACCGTTGAAGGTCGCATGGTGGGTGGCGCCCAGCGAACCGGCGTTGACCGTGGTGGTTCCACTGCTTTCCTCAAAGCGGTAATAGACCACCGGGTTATCGCTCGGCACCTCGCTGATGTAGTCCGCCTGCGCGGTGCCAAGCACCCAGCAAACCGAAAGGGACCCATAAAGGGCATGCTTCATGATACGTTCCATCCCCAAGCAGGGCATGCCATAACCTGACGCTGCTCCCTGGACAGGTCAACCCCGAAGGCCCTGCCCGGGGCCCGAAGCCCCACCTTCCCGGTTATATACAACCCCATCGGCCCGACTCACTTCGCCCCGTATATTTTTTTGTCCAGTTCCCTCGCGAGCTCCTGGGCGCGGGCGATTTGCTCGGGGGTCATTTCTTCGGGTAGGTGATCCATGATCATTTCTGGATAGTTACCACGGACCGCAAGGCTGTACCAGGCGTAGGCCTGTACGTAGTCCTGAGGGACGCCCTTGCCTTTTTCGTACATCTCACCCAAGGCGCATTGCGCATCGGCAAGCCCCTGATCCGCCGCCAGGCGATACCATTTGAATGCTTCCTTGGCATCCTGAGGGGCGCCCTGTTTGCCCCAATTGCTCGATGGCCCGGTCATCCACTCGCCCGTGAAGTACATATAACCCAGGCGCGCCTGCGCGCCGGCATCGCCCGCCTCAGCCCTTTCCTCCACGGTTTTCGGCCCACACCCGACGAAACAGGCACAGGTTAACGACAGCATCATAATCAACTTTTTCGGCATCAGTTTACTCATGGCTGGATGGGTGCGAATCGATTCACTTCGCCGCGTTTATTTTTTTGTCCAGTTCCCTCGCGAGCTCCTGGGCGCGGGCGATTTGCTCGGGGGTCATTTTTGGGGGGAGGCCATCCTTGAGTAATTTTGCGGTGGCATTCCCATTCGTAATCGCAAGGTTTAACCAGGCGTAGCTTTGTACGTAGTCCTGAGACACGCCCTCGCCATGGTTGTACATCCAGCCCAGTTGGTACTGCGCATCGGCATCCCCCTGCTCCGCCGCCAGGCGATACCATTTGACCGCTTCCTTGTTGTCTTCTGCGACGCCCTCGCCATGGTCGTACATCAAGCCGAGCTCTAACTGTGCGGCGGCTTTTCCCTGTTCTGCCGCCAGGCGGAACCACTTGGCTGCTTTCTTGTCGTCCTGAGGGACGCCATCGCCATAGGCGTACATCTCGCCCAACCAGAACTGCGCCTGGGCATCCCCCGCTTCGGCCCTTTCCTCCACGGTTTTCAGCCCACACCCGACGAAACAGGCACAGGTTAACGACAACA
>JAPYUI010000451.1 GCA_029936175.1 Kiritimatiellia bacterium | reverse complement strand
CTGGTCGACTTCCCGAGCAGGATCGATACGGGATTCAGGCCGGTCATGATGAGCAGGCCCATCGTTGCCTCCTCCTTCTCTTCGGTGATCGCAGAAGCAAAGTAGACGAGGCCGACCACCACGATGATAACCAGGTTCACGAAGACGAGCATGTTGAAGAAGGTCCTCCCCGGTGCGGCCTGGATCATGCTGGACATCCAGGTAATCAGCAGCATCAGGGAAATAAAGCCCACCAGGAGCAAGCGCATCAGGTACGTCCAGATGGAACGGGACTCCACCCGCATGGAGCGGTTAAACAGGGCCAACAGCGGGGCGATCATTGCCGAACGCCCGCCTCCGTGAGATCGAGGAAGGCCTGGTTCAATTGACGCGAATCCACCTCGAAGGACTGGATCCCCCCGCCCTGCCCGATCACCGCCTGGAGAATGTGGTTCGTATCCACGACGGTTCCATCGAATTCAACCTGTACACCGGGGACCTCATCCAGCGGCTTGACCAACATGACCCCATCGAGCTGTTGGAGAGCGGCCTCCAATCCATCGCAGGCCTGCTGCAGGCGAATGGTATAGCGCAGCTGCTTCTGATCCTGGTCCTGGTCGAGCAGGCTATGCATGCTCCCGCTGTACTTGACCTGGCCACGATCGAGGATGGTTACGCTGTCACAGAGGTCTGCGAGTTCGCTGAGAATATGCGAGCTGATAAAGATTGTTTTTCCGAGATCCTTGAGCGCAAGCAGAATCTCCATGAGTTCAATCCGTGCCCGGGGGTCAAGCCCACTGGCGGGTTCGTCGAGCAGGAGCAATTTGGGGTCGTGCACAAGCACGCGGGCGAGGCTGACCCGCTGTTGCATCCCCCGGGAGAGCCCCTTGATGAGATCCTTTTTCCGACCATCCATATCCGTGAGCGCAAGCACGTCCCCGATCGTCCTGTTTCGTTCCGCGACGCTCATGCCATAGGCCGCGGCAAAGAAATCGAGGTATTCGAAAACGGTCATCTGGCGGTACATGCTGAAGTGGTCCGGCATAAACCCGATCCGCTTGCGAACCTCCTTGTACTGGTGCTTTACATCATAGCCGTATACCCGAAGCGTACCGTGCTGGGGTTTAAGGAGCGTGGCGAGCAGGCGTAGCGAGGTGGTCTTGCCCGCCCCGTTCGGCCCGACAAAACCGTGAATCGAGCTCTGGTCCACTGAAAAAGTGACATTGTCCACGGCCCGGTGGGCCTTGAAAAAGTGGGTGACGTACTCGACTTCAATGGCCGGCACGCCGTTATCAGATTCTTCCATTTTTTCCATGGCTCCCTTCTCTCCTTTCCTTGCCCGATTGAAAAGCTGAATAGTGGCCCTTTTGTCCAGAAAATCATGC
>JAPYUI010000450.1 GCA_029936175.1 Kiritimatiellia bacterium | reverse complement strand
GGCGTGACGACCTGGATGCATTCGCCAACGCCTTGTTGGGATTGGGCTTGTAGGTACTCTGCAGTACCGGGCTAATCGCCCATGCGCGCTTTCGTGGCCGCCAGGAGGGGCAGGAACCGGGCATCCCGCTTGGCCAGCTCCGCGAGGCTTTCCATGAGCTCGGATTCGAAACCCATGGCGTTTTCCACGATGTAATCCGCGATCCAGTCGGCGGACCCGGTATCGATGGGCAGGTCGTCGTCCTCGTCCGGGTCGCTGGTGGTTATTTGCCACCCAAAGCGGCCCTCCTCGATCCAGGCAACGTTAATGTCCCAGGTTTCGCTCAAGCAGGGCTGGTCCTTTGACGGGCTCAGCAGGTATTCCCACGGGATGTTTGTCCGGCCGGGATCACCCACGCCGGGCGGGACGAGGGCAAAGGCGAAGTCGGCCTCCCCGGGGACCTTGTACACCTCGTTCAGCTCGGGGCCGATCCTGCTCAGCTCATCGCGTGCATCGGTGACCTCGACCTCCAGGTCCGGGGAGGGAACCAGCACGATGGTGTCGTTGACGGTGAGCTTGCCGGGAAAGGATACCGCGAAGAGCCGGTCTGCATCCGGCTTGACGGTTTCCGTGTTGTCGGCATGTCGCACCACCATGTCGGTGGCGCTGAGGTTGGTGATATAGATGTGTGCGGCTCTTGGGCTGGGGTCACCTTCGCCGGGCGGTACAAGCGCAAACGCGAAGTCGGCGTGCTCGGGAACATGATATATCTCGAGGAACTCGCCCCCGATTCCGCTCAGCTCATCGCGTCTATCGGTGACCGTGATCTCCTGGTCCGGGGAGGGAACCAGCACGATGGTGTCGTTGATGGTGAGCTTGCCGGGAAGGGATACCGCGAAGAGCCGGTCTGCATCCGGCTTGACGGTTTCCGTGTTGTCGGCATGTCGCACCACCATGTCGGAGGCGCTGAGGTTGCTGAGATGAATGTTCATGGGGTCGCCTTTGTTCATTTGTTGTTCTCGCGGAGGGCCGCCGGGTGCCTCCCTTTCCGTACGGGTTCATGGTACACGAACGGAGGGGCAAAGGCCACTAAGCAGGCCAACCGAGTGCGTCATAAAGCGCTGCGTGGAACCGGGCCACCGGTGACCCGCTCGGCCTGGGCCTACCCTCCGCCGGTAGCCCTCGCTATGGCATCATGCGCCTTTATCGAGGCCAGGATAAGCCAATCCGGCACCTCCACCTCTCCCTGGGAAACACCGGTCTCCCCAAGGTAGCTGATACCGAGGATGTTCTCTCCCTCAAGATCCCCTTGCTCTGCCGCCCGGCGAAAGCACCTGATCGCTTCCTCCTCGTCCTGCGGAACGCCGTCACCCTTGAAGTACCGCAT
>JAPYUI010000223.1 GCA_029936175.1 Kiritimatiellia bacterium | reverse complement strand
CCAATTCCTCCTAAGGATCATCCGGTCCCATGCGTCTTCGCATTATAACTGGAGAACCCTATGCGACGGATGATTACCTTACTACTCGGACTTGCCTGCTCGAGCGGAGCCCTTGCCGGCCCCGCCTATACGATCGACAAGCTAAAGCTCACGGGGAATATTGATGGCGAAAACGTGACCTTTACCCTGCGCCTGAGCGTTGATGTCAAGTCGCGTTCCGGCGCAGACATCCACCTTGTCAAGGGGGACGTGGCCGTGCTCGAGGAGACCTCTCCTGCCAAGGCCAAGCTGAGCAAGCAGGGGAAGAGCTATTTCCTGCACCTGCCCTATCGAGGGAAAAGCGACGTGGTTTTCAATTTTGCCAGCCTGCCGGTAAAGGACGGCGACTGGCGGCAAACCTCGTTTACCATCCCTGATTCAATCGTCCGCAACCTGACCATGTACTGCGACCGCGATGACCTGGAAGTCACGTTTCCGGGCGCGATGCGCGTGGACCAGGTCCCGGTGATCGGCGAGGGCGCGATGGTCACCGCCTATCTCGGGACCTCCGAGGTCTTTACCGTGCGCTGGAAGCCGGAGGTCAAGCGCCTGGACGGTGATCTCGTGGTTTCCTGCGATGCGCATTCCATTGCCTCCACCGGCGTCGGGGCCTTGCGCCTGAACACGGTGTATACCTTCCGGGTGGTCCAGGGGGCCCTGAAGCACGTGAAGTTTGAGGTCCCGGAGAAGGTCAACGTGACCCAGGTCAAGGGCCCGGACATCCGCAAGTGGCACCTGACGCCGGACGGGCAACTCGACGTGGAACTCAATCGCCCCCAGGAGGGGGAGTACCAGCTGGAAATCGAGAGCGACCGGATCCTGGCCGCCTTTCCCACCGGCTTCGAGATGCCCCTGATCCGCCCGCTGGACGTCATCCGGACCAGTGGCTTCCTGCTGGTTGGAACGGACGGGGCGATCAAGCTGGTGGTCGACAAGAGTGGCGGCTTGACCCAGATCGATCACAGTGCCTTTCCCAGCGTGGGCAAGGAGCGCAAACTGCCGCGTAAAACGGCTTTTGCGTATCAGTATGCCAACATGCCCTTCACCCTCACCTTGTCGGCAGACGATATTGTAACCGCCTTTACCGCCGAGGAACGCCTGGTTCTCCATGTGAAGGACCAGGACCTGGTGCTGGACGCAGCCCTGGAACTGGATATACGCGATGCGCCCGCGCGGGAGGTGATACTCGAAACCTCGCGGGACTGGATTGTCAGCAATGTCGCCGGGGCCAACCTGGCCGACTACGATGTACGCGATGTCGGCGAGATCCGCCAGGTTCATGTGTTCTTCCGCGACGGGGTGATCGGCCGGACCCTGCTCAACCTGCGACTCGAACGCTCCCTCAAGGCCGAGCCACTATTCACCTTGCCGCGCGTGCATCTCGCGAATGCCAAGACGGAACGCGGTTTCATCGTCTTGTCCGCCGACACCGGCTTGCGGCTGGTGGCGGGGCAGGTTGACGGGTTGCGGGAGGTTCACCCCGGGTCCCTGCCGGTGAATGTTCCGCAGGCGCAGCAGGCCTACCGCTTCAAGTCCGCAGACTGGACGCTCGCCCTCGAGGTGGAATTCCGCAAGTCATCAATCTACTCCGAGGTCTTTCATCTCTTTTCCCTGGGGGACGGGGTGATGTATGGCTCGTCAACGCTGACCTATCACATCACGGGTTCGCCGGTTAAATCCTTCACGCTCAAGATCCCTTCCGCGTACGAGAACGTCGAGTTCGTGGGCCGGGATATCCGCACCTGGAAACAGGACGGGGACGAGTGGGCCGTATCGCTCCAGGAAAAGGCCATGGGGGACTACACCCTGCTCGTCACCTACGACCGCCAATTTGCCGACGAGGGGGACAGCTTACCCATCAGCGGGGTTGAATCGATCGACACCGAGAGCGAAGTCGGCTACATCGCCCTGAGTGGATCGGCGAAGCTCGCGGTGACGGCGGAGTCGCAGCTGGATCCCTCCCTCATCCCCATCGAGCGCCTCGAGATACCCCCAGGTTACAGCTCGCTGGTCAACGCCCCCGTGCTCAAGGCCTACAAGTACGTGAGCAAGCCGCACAAGGCAACGGTACAGATTGCCCGGCTGCCGATGCAGGCCCTCCTGAGCCAGGTGGCCGACCACACGGTACTTTCCACCCAGTTGAGCGAGGCGGGTGAAGCGGTGACCACCGTCAGTTACTTTGTCAAGAACACCTCGAGCCAGTACCTCGGGATCACGCTGCCGGGCAAGGTGAAGCTGTGGTCCGCCCGCGTGGACGGCGAGGAGGTCCAGGTTCTCGACTCGGGCGAGGCCGCGGGCACGGTCCTGATCCCGCTGAGCCGGCACCAGGATGCGAACCTGCCAACCGTGGTCCAGGTTACCTATGCCGAGGGGGGCGAGGCCTTGAAAGGCGCGGGCAGTCTGCGCCTTCGAGCCCCCAGTTCCGCCGCGCAATCCGTCTTCGCCCGTTGGCAGCTGCACCTGCCGGAAGGGTATTCCGCCACCAACCACGATGGAAACATGGCCGTGGAAGAGGTGGCAGGCAAGCTCGGGGTAGGGGGCTTCTTCGCCATGGCAGGCCGGACCCTCGGCCAGGCCTGGCAGCATGCCGGGACCTGGCTGGTCTTGATCCTGGGCTGCCTGGTATCGGCCAGCCTGGTGCTGTTCTGCATCGGTCGACGTCGCTGGGTGCTCCCGGGCCTGCTGCTCGGCCCGGCCGTGCTGGTCCTCTGCATGGTCTTTTCACCCCTCCACTTTCCCGGTGTGCAACAAATGCACCTGCTCCTGGACCCCCTCGACGAGATCATGCAGCCCGTGCAACAGACCACCTTTACCAAGGTGGTGAACTTGGCCCAGAGCGGCCTGGAAATCGGCCTGCAGGTTACACCGGAGTGGCTGGGCTCGGGCGGTAGCCTGGTCAAGCTTGCCATCGCCTGCACCCTCGGCGTACTGCTCCTGGGAGTGGGATGCCTGCGTCTACCTGGCCGGCGCATGGCGCTCGCTGCAGGCATGACCCTGGTGATCTGCGGCCTGAGCTTCAGCGCGGTCACGGTTCCCGTGGCACTCGGGCTGGTCCTCGTCGGGCTGCCGTTACTGGTCGCCATTCGCCTGCTCCGCGCCGCCTTCCAGGCCGGGAAACACCAGGCGGCACGGGCGGCTGCAGCGATTGAAGAGGTGCCCCCGGAACTCCTGCCGCCCCCGGCACCGCTGCCGCCCCCGGCACCGGCGATGGGGACGGGTTCCACGAGTGGATTCGTACGCCTGCCTGTGCTGCTTGTCCTGGTCGCCCTGTTTGGACTGGGCAGCCTCTTGTCGGCCAAGGAACCCGATGGATCAAAGGCCGCAACGCCGACACCCCCCGTGATGGTGATGGATTGGGTCGAACTGGTTCTCGATGCGCCAAAAACGGGCCGCGAGGTGGAAAAGGTGGCGACCGGGAAGGGGAGCTATGCCTTCGATGCCACCGAAACGGGCTGCATTCCGCTGCTGAAATCACCCGCCGTCCTCACCACGTATTCACTGGAATCAAAGTACCTCGCCATCACGCGTACGGAGTGGGGCTACCTCCTGCACATTCATCGCGCGGGAACCTACAAGGTCGAGCTCTCCTTCCTGCTCCCGGTACGCATTGCCGATACCAGCGGTACCGTGTCCCTCTTCCTGCCCGACACGATCCGTCACAGCGTTACCCTGAACCTGCCGGAGGCGGATTGGGAAATTTCCTCGGAGGAGTCGGTCCTGCTGAGCACCGAAAAGGCGGGTGCCGGACTCCAGGCGAAAGCGATATTTAAGCCGGTGAACGAGGTCCAGTTGAGTTGGCATCCACAGACGCGGCGGACCCATAAGGAGGAGGCCATATTCTATTCCGAGATGCACTCCCTCGGTGTATTCGAAAGCGGTGTGGTGAACCTGGAGCACCAGGTCAGGTACCAGATCGCCCAGGGTGAACTGCAGCAACTCGAGTTCACCATCCCGGAGGCCATGAGCGTGACTGCGGTCAGCGGGCCGGACCTGAATACCTGGCGTTTCGACCCGGTCACGCGCCTGCTCGAAGCGGTGCTGAACAAGCCGGTAAGCGGGGATTATCAACTGAGCGTTGTTACCCAGATTCCCGTCGAGGGCATCCCCTACGAGGTACTCCTGTCCCTGCCGGCGGTCAAGGGCGCTGGTCGCCAGCGCGGTTCCCTGGCCATCGCGGCGGGAGAAGCCGTTCTCGTCCGCGTGGACGCCTTGAACGGGCTGCACGGCATGAATATCGGGGATTTTCCCGAGGCGATGGTGAAGGCCTGTCGCGCGGGTCACCGGCCTTTCGAGATCAAGCGGGCCTTGAAGTATCACCAGTTGCCCGCGAGCACGACGGTCTTCGTGGAGAAGGTCCTGCCTGAGCTCCGGGTAACCGAGCAATCGCACCTCGACGTCTCGGAGGAGCGGGTGGTCCTGAGCACGCGCCTTGGGTTGAAGGTGGACAAGGCGGGGATCTTTTCCGCCTGGCTGGATATCCCGGAAGGCTACGACGTGGAATCCCTGAGCGGGGACGACGTGAGCCACTGGGACGAGCACAAGGTCGCGACCAACGCGGTGACGGTCCATTTTCACCAGCAGGTGCTGGGCGAAAGGGCGATCAACCTGGTCCTCACCCGCACGGAAAAGGGCATCGGCACCGAGATCGTCGTGCCACGCATCCAGCTCGAGAACGCGATCAAGCATCACGGCACGGTAACCGTATCCGCCGAGCGCGGCATTCGCCTGGCCACGGCCGCGAAAGACGGGGTCAGCGAGTTGAATCCGCGCGAACTGGGCATCGAACTCCCGGGCTACCTCGCCTACAAGCTCTTGCGCCCGGCCTGGGAGATTCGGCTGGCTGCGGAACTCGTGGATGCTTCCATCCGGGCCCAGAGCGTCCAGACGGTTGAGATCAGCGAGGGAATTCTTCAGGGGAAATGCTTTATCCAGTACAAGGTTGAGGGGGCCGGGGCAAAGGCCTTTAAGCTGCTCGGCCCCGGGCCGGGAACAGTCCTCTCCATTTTTGGCGAGGACATTGCCCAGTCGGTTGAGTCGGACCCGGTCAAGGGCGAGTGGACGGTAACCCTGCGAAACAAGATCCAGAACACCTACCGGCTCGAGGTGCATTACCAGTTGCCCTTCGACCTGCAGGCCGGGACCCTCCCGGTGAAGCCGGTGGTGGCGCTGGATGACGAGGGCCAGAAAGGCTACCTGGCCATCCTCTCCAACGATCGCCTGCAGGTGAAGGCTGCAGGGGTTCCCGCCAGCCTGCGGGAGGAAAACGCCCGCAACATCCCGGTGGGCATAGGGGCCGGCGACCTGTCGGATGCCATTCTCTGCTACCGCATTACCCGGCGTGACTTTCTCCTCGACCTCGCGGTACTGCGGCACGACACGGCCGAGGTTCTGCCCGCGGTGGTGGAGGACGTCCGCATCGAGAGTGTGGTTTCCGAGGACGGACAGGTGGTTAGCCGGGTGGGGATGAACCTCCGGATTGGGGATTTACGCTTCCTGTCCACGCGCCTTCCGGCCGGGAGCCAGATGTGGTCGGTCCTGGTCAATGGAAAACCCTCTCCCCCCCTGGTCAAGGACGATGACATCCTGATCCCCCTGGATTCCGGGAGTGCCCGTTCCCACGTGGAGATCATTTACGGCGGCACCGATGTGCCGCGGAAGGGGAAAAACAAGCGCGCCATGGAGGGCCCACGCTTCGGCCTTCCGCTCTCGAACATTGAGTGGCACCTCTACGTGCCGGATCGCTACCGCTACCACGATTTTGACGGAAGCCTGCACTATCGCGAACCCGAGGGCGACCGCCCGGTCTTCGTCTATGATACGCACGCGTACACCGAGGAAGCGCGGCGCAATTTCCAGCAGACGATGGAGAAAGCGCAACAGGTCATGGAACTTGGGGCGGAATACGCCAAGACCGGGCGGCATGACGAGGCCAAGAAGGCCTTCGAGGCCGCCATGTACTACTCGCAGGGACAGGATGACTTTAACGAGGATGCGCGCATCCAGTACCGGAACCTGGCCCGGGAACAGGCCGTGGTTGGCCTGGTGAACCGACGGGGTGAATTACAGAAGCGCACGCACGGCAAGGCCGATGAAGCCGCGATTACCACCAAGGACAACCTGGCCCTGAACAAGGTCGCGGAGAAAATGATCGACCAGCAGGCCGCTGCATCCCCGCACCTGTCCACGATCAACGTGACCTTGCCCGTCAACGGCAAGCGCCTGGATTTCTACCGGGCCCTGCAGATCGAGCCCTTCGCAGGGATGGATGTCTCCTACGCTTTCAGCGAGACGAAGGTCTGGGATGCCTCCAGGAGCGTGGGGGCCGGTATCGGTCTCTTCCTGGTCGTCCTGGTTGCGCTCGGGGCCGGACGTCCGCGTGGAAAGGCGGACCC
>JAPYUI010000449.1 GCA_029936175.1 Kiritimatiellia bacterium | reverse complement strand
AACATCGCTTTTGCTCTCACTTCTTCTTCCTGCCAAACCGCTTGGCAGAATAGCCTGCTTCACCTCGCTTGGTCTCGAGCTGCGCCTTCAGTTTCTTGAGCGGCGCGGCATAGGTGGGATTCCCGGCCAGGTTGGTGAATTCGCCGGGATCGTTCCTGAGGTCATACAGTTCCATGCCGCCCGCACCAAAGTTCCACTGCGTGAAGCGCCACCCGTGGGTGCGGATCGATTCTCCGCCGCTGCGGCTGATGGTGAAGGCGAGGGCCTTTTTCCAGTCGTCGGAAGCGGGATTCTTGAGTAGCGGCACCAGGCTCTCTCCGTGCAGGTTATCCGGCGCCTTCAGCCCGGCCAGCTTGGCGAGGGTCGGATAGAGGTCGATCAGCTCGGTAATATGCGTTGTTGCCGTGCCGTGCTGCTTCTTCATCCAGGGGACGCTGACGATGAAGGGGACGCGGGTGGCCTCCTCAAACAAGTGCTGTTTCTGGAACTTGTGGTGGTGCCCCAGCAGGTAGCCATGGTCGCTGGTGAACACAACGATGGTGTTGTCTGCCAGTCCCAGTTCTTCGAGCGCATCCAGCACGCGGCCTACCTGTGCATCCATATAGGAAATGCTGGCATAGTAGGCTTCGAGCAAGCCCTTGTGCAGCTCGGGCGTGACGCCGTAGGAGGTGCGGTTGCGTTTATAGTTGCGAATGATTTCCGGCACGTCTTCAAGGTCGTCCGCCGGCACCACGGGAGCCCGCATCGCGTCGCGGTCGTAGCGGTCGAAATACCTGGCCGGGGCAACCAGGGGGACGTGCGGCCGCACAAAGCCGCAGGCGAGGAAAAAGGACTTGTCCTTGTGGCGCTTGAGGAAGTCGATGGCGTGGCTCGCGGCCATGCCGTCGGCATGGACCAGGTCATCGCCCTCGGCCACGACGCCGGTAAACGACTGCGAACTTTGGTTCTTGGGCGACCAATTCGTCTTTTCGCCCGGGGCATGCTGTTCGGGTGCCTTGATGTTGACCACCTCGTCCCACGAGTGCGGATCGTCGCGCGTGGCGGTCCCGGCGATAATCTCCGGCGGGATGCCCATGTGGTAGATCTTGCTGACGCGCCCGACGCGGTAGCCGTTTTTTCTGAACAGCTGTGACATCGTCACGACGTCTGGCATGTTTCCCCGCAGGGTGCCGGCATTGCCCAGCGTGCGGTTGGTGTAGGGATAGAGCCCGGACATCAGCGACGCGCGCGACGCACCGCACACGGGATATTGACAATGCATGTTCTCGAAGCGCATACCGCGCCTAGCCAGCTTGTCCAGCTCCGGCGTTTTACACTGTGGATGCCCGAATCCGCTCAACGCCGTGTTGAGGTCGTCCGACATCAGGA
>JAPYUI010000448.1 GCA_029936175.1 Kiritimatiellia bacterium | reverse complement strand
TCGTTCATCAGGCGATGAAAATTCGGCGCACCAGTCGGCCCGAGTTCCTCGATGGTCTGCGGGCGGAGCCCATCCACGGAAACAATCACCACAAAATCTGCCGCGCGCACCCAGGTACACCAGGTCAACATCAACGCTATCACGCACCGAATCACGCGCCCTACCGCGCCTTCCCGTAGTGGGTCGTCGTGCTCCCGGCGGAAACCGCGTGGGGAAGGAAGAGACCGGACAGGGTGATGAGCAACAGGACGCGTTTCGTAATCGCCAGGCTTGGGAATATATAATTTATTTTTTTCATGCAGGGTTCCTTTGGGGGCCGTGTTTTGGCAAGGTTCTTGTCTATACAACACATCCGTCGTCGGGTCATGGGGTTTTTCCCCCCGATACGCAAAAAATATTTATCGGCCCCGGTAACATCGCCCTGGACCCGGTTTTTCGCGATCCGTCCGCCGGGGACTACCGTCTCTCCGTATCGTCCCCCTGCATCGATGCGGGCCTGACCTCGCCCGGGCCCGAAAAGGCCCGTCCCCCCCCGTACGAACGGATACAGGAGAACGGGCATTCCGTGCCGCTTTGGAATGGAGCGGTCTACCTCGTGGATCGACTGCTTCCGGTCTTTCGACCGCTCTTGTCGTAGTCGGTCGTCGTGTTGCCCCGGGTCACGGAGCGTCCCGCGGAAGATCCACTCTTCCCGTTGTGATAGGTCGTGCCGTGGGTGCCGGCTCTTGAACTTCCGGTCTTTCGGCCGCTCTTGTCGTAGTGGGTCGTCGTGTTGCCCCGGGTCACGGAGCGTCCCGCGGAAGATCCACTCTTCCCGTTGTGATAGGTCGTGCCGTGGGTGCCGGCTCTTGAACTTCCGGTCTTTCGGCCGCTCTTGTCGTAGTGGGTCGTCGTGTTGCCCCGGGTCACGGAGCGTCCCGCGGAAGATCCATTCTTCCCGTTGTGGTAGGTCGTCGTGCTTCCGGCGGAAAGCGCGTGGGGAAGGAGGAAACCTGACAGGGTGATAAGCAACAGGCCGCGTTTCGTAATCGCCAGGCTTGGGAATGAATACGTAATCTTTTTCATGGCATTTTCCTTATAACCCAAACCGCCCTCAGGGGGCCGGGACGGCCTCGATGCGATAGAACTGGTGGCCGGCATCGAGTGGGATATCCCAGGTGACGGCGGGCGGACTAAAGGTCCAGGTGTCGTTGGTCCGGATATACAGCCCGAGTCCCACCAGGGGATTTTGCGGGTCTAGATTCATCAACGTTTTACCGACGCTGACGTTCAACACGGCGTTGGAGGAATAGAGGTCGAAGGCCTTCCCGTGGTCGCGGATATACTGGGTGATGGCCGCCATGCTGGGGTTGAGGGGGTCCATGGCCTGGCCGA
>JAPYUI010000447.1 GCA_029936175.1 Kiritimatiellia bacterium | reverse complement strand
CCGAGGGTCAAGCCGAGCAGGATGATGGCTGAAACGATACGCATGTTAAATGAGCACCCCTTCTTTCGGGTCTGCCTGCCCGGGGTTATACGTTCCACGCCCCAGCCACGACACGGCCGTGATGGATGCGCTCATGCGTCTCATTTGGCCCCGTCCTTCAATTCGTCACCCGTCTTTTCGCTGAATTTTTCGAGAAAAAATGCAACGAACTGGTCCGTGGGCTCCCTGGGATGGTCCTCCTTGAAGAGCAGGTGGCATTCCAGCCCCTTCTCTTTCATCTTTTCCTTCAGGACGATTCCAAACTTCGGATGGTGAATGTGCTCCGGCCCGCTCGAGTTGGGCTGAAGGGGTTTATTGGGTTGGTTGTAGTATACCATGATCGGCACATCATCCCGGGTCAAATGGTTGAGCGGGGAGGCTTCTTCAAAGAGGGGGTGAAAGGCCTTGTCGTCAATATCCTCCGGGCCTTTCATGCCGAATAGCGGGAGAAGGGCTGAGTCGACCTGGTCGGTATTGAAAAGTTTCTGGATAAAGCGGGGATCGATCGAGCTCTGGGCCGCCGTCACCACCGCGGCGGTGATGCGCGTGCTTTCCCGCGCGACTTTTTCCTCACTCTTGGGGTCGGCGAGGTCATCATGGAAGGCGATCCAGAGGGAGATGGACGCCCCGGCAGACCCCCCGGTCGCGCCGATCTTTTCCGGGTCGATATTGTATCTTTTCGCATGATGCCGGATATGCTGGAGGGCCCGGGCCGCGTCGTGCATCTGGGCGGGGAAGGGGGCCGCATCGGAAAGCCGGTAGTTTACCGCCGCCACGGAAATGCCTTTCTGTAGAAGCGCATCGAGCAATTGAGGCTTGATCCTTCGCTTGTCACCCCCCCGGAAGCCTCCGCCATGGTAAAAAATGACCAGGGATGTCGGGGTGCTGCTTTCAACCTGCCACACATCATAGACCTGGCGTTCGTGGGTGCCATAAGGAATGTTCTCGTGTGAGGGTTTTGGCGTGCGTGAGCCGGGCGTCCTTCCGCGGTTCGGTCGACTTGAGCGGGATTTTCGAAACGCATCATCCTCCTCGGCCGTGATGAATCCATCCGCATTTTTGTCCGCCTGGTCAAACACGGTCCTGGCCGGCTCCGGTATTTCGGCCCTCGAAAGCTTACCATCCCCGTTCTTGTCGAACCGTTCCACGAAGCGGTTTTGTGCCGCGCACGTGACGCACAGGCACAGGGTCAGCAGGATTATCCATATCTTTTTCATTTTTCTTCCACTTTCATTTCTTCACCCGCCATGGCTCCGTGTTTGCGGAGGAGGGTGGCGGGTTCACCTTCGGCAAGGTGGATGGGTTGCAGGAGTGGGCACCTCATTCACTGGGTATGCAAC
>JAPYUI010000222.1:4773-6498 GCA_029936175.1 Kiritimatiellia bacterium | reverse complement strand
TCCGGCACCCGGCCCGCGTGTTTGAAAGGGACAGCCTGATCGATGCAATTTATTCAAGCCAACATGCGGTCGAACCCCGCAGCATCGACGCCACGATTAAACGCCTGCGCAAGAAACTCTCCGAAATCCGCGGGGACCTTGACCCCATCGAATCCGTCTACGGTGAAGGCTACAAGCTCCGGCATGGCCTTGCCGAACTAAACCCAGGCGGACACTAGGCAAGGAAAGTTCCTTCACCCACAGGCACCTTAAACCATGCACAGCATTCGTTGGAAAATGATCCTCAGCACCATCCTGGTTGTCCTTATCCCGGTCTGCCTGCTGAATCGATACGCGATCAAGTCCTTTGATACATTCACCAGCGGCCTCTGGGAGGCGCAGATGGTCGAGCACGCGATCATGACCGGCATGGCATGGAACTCAACCATGTCGGATGCGGAAAAACAGGCCTATGTGCAGCGCGCGGCCGAGGAGGCGGAGATGCGCTTTCGCATTCTCGACCCGGAAGGACAGCTCCTCCTCGACACCCAGCCGGATACGGTGGATGGCCCGCCCCTGATGGAGCGTTCCGAAATCACCAACGCACTCAAGGGGGGCTACGCGGCACGCAATCGACTCACCCCGGATCGGAAGTACATGTACTACTTCTGCGCCCAGCCGATTAAACAGGACGGGGCCGTACTTTCGGTGGTGTATGTCTCCCGGCACACCAGCCCGATTACCCTTGCGATCAAGTCCATGTTTACCCGGCAACGCACGGCCACGATTACCGCATTACTGCTCGCCGCCTGCGTTTCCGCCCTGCTCGCCATGACCCTGACCTATCGGCTCCGACGACTCACCCGCGCAACCACCGCCTTCGCCGAGGGCCGGGAACCGGAGCTCCGGGGAGCCGGGGGGAAGGATGAGATCGGCGAACTCTCGGAGGCCTTCCAGGACATGGCGAAGGAGATCGAGCAACGCCATGCCTACAACCAGGAGTTCTTTAAAAACGTGGTGCACGAATTGAAGACGCCGATCACGGCGATTCGCGGGGCGGTGGAGGTGCTTGAATCCGGTGCAGCCGAGGAGCCGGAAAATCGCGACCGCTTCATGCACAACATCAAGCACCAGAACGATCGGCTCTCCCGCCTGCTTGGTGAAATGAAAACCCTGACCCGGATCGAGGCCGAGTCCCCGCGTACCCCGCGCAAAGTGGTGGACTACGGCGAACTGCTGCACGACATTATCGGCTTCCTCGAGCCGGCCTTTGACACGCCGCATGCAGCGATTCAGCTCGATCTGCCCGAACAGGCCCTTCGCGCACGCGTCTCCCCGGAGCGGATTGAACAGGTGATGGCGAATGTGCTGGAAAACGCCCTGCGTTACACCCCGGTCGAAGGGGAGGTGCGCATCACCATCCGGCAGGAAGCCGGCGAGATCGTCACCCGCATCGCGGACAACGGGTGCGGGATCAGCGCAAGCAATCGGGAAAAGGTCTTCCAGCGCTTCTTTACCACCGAGCCGCGCGGTGAGCAGAAAGCCTATGGGAGTGGCCTCGGCCTCGCGATCGCAAAAAGTATCATCGAGGCACATAACGGGTGTATTTCCGTGGAATCGGTGCCCGGGGAAGGCACAACCTTCACCTTCTCCCTGCCGGAAATCCATCCAGAGAAGGATTGAAATCACGTGCATGGAGCGTACCTTGTACCAACCCAACCCCAACCCGGAAACACGATGAAGAAA
>JAPYUI010000222.1:0-4673 GCA_029936175.1 Kiritimatiellia bacterium | reverse complement strand
AGGCCTTCCGCGCCCAGGGAGGCGGCCGCCTCACCCCCGAGGTATCCCGTTGCACCCATGGCGAGAATCGCCCGCCGGGCCCCCTCGCTCTTGCGGTAACTCGTGATCGGTTCCCAGGCATCCGTCGGGTTATACAGGGCGCCACCGTCCTGTTTTTCCAGTACCGGCAGGTTGTCCCGCGGGATGCCGACAATGCTTCCCCCGTAACGGGCACAGGCATCGCTTACCCCGATAAACGCACTCCGCGCATCTGCCGGGCTGTAAAAACGGTCGATGTAGGGCAAATAACCCATCGCCAGGGTAATCCAATCGAGACTCCACCCGCTGAAGTGGTCGCGGCCGGTGCAGGCGCCGACATGCGAGAGGTGCATGATCGCGTTCAAGCCTTCGTTGGCGCCATTCAGGTTCCGCTGGTAGCGCCAGAGCTCCAGGCCTTCACGGGCGATGCCCTCGAAGAAAGCGGCAAAGGTCGCAAACACCTGCACCTGCTCTCGCCGGCTGCACATGGCCAGGCCATCGGCGACCAGGGAGGCAACCTGCTCCTCGATACTCAGCTGGAAACTGTTCCGGGCCGGGATATGCTTCACGGCTTTATCCAGCTTGGTCGATGGATCGAGGTCACACGAGACGTTGAAGAACTGCTCAGGGAAAGCCTGGGCGACCGCTTCGTAAGCGAGCTGGGAACCGGCGCGGGCACTGGTTTTCGCTCCCGCCTCGGGCAGGCTGGCTGCGTTCAACTGTTCCGCGCTCAACACCAGGTTTGGCGACCCGGCTGCCGGGCGTGCCTCGGTAACGACCACGCGTGAATCGGCCTCCGCGAGGGCCGCGAGGGCCGCCGCCTCGGCCTCATTGATCACCAGCATCGGGTTCGCACAGACCTCGTCCAGGTCACGTCCCTTCATGTGGCCATCATGGTGACCTTCACCACCCGGAAGCTCGTTCACGAGGAAGATGCACTCGAGCATCGGGGTCAGGTCCCGGAAACTCATCAGCGAACCGGGAACCCAGACCCGGGTGTCCATGGCCACGCCCTGCTCGCCGGCGAAGGCCTCGACTTCCTTTTCGATGCCATAGCTGCCGGCGAAGTCGGCAAGACCCTGCTCCGCGGAACCCGTCGGATAGATCATGCTCGGACGGCCCTGCCTCGCGAGGTCCCTCGCCTCCTGGTAGGCCTTGAAGAGGGCCGCTTTATCATGGAGGCTCGGGGTCTCGATGATTTTCACCCCGAGGGCCTCGACAACAGGACGCGGATCCTTGTCCATGATCGACTTGGTCGACCCGGAGAGCTGGATGCCATTGCGATGCATGATAAAGGTCACCGGGGCTCCTTCAAAGTCCGCAACGTTGAACCCATTCAGGGCCTGGCCGGAAATCCAACCCGCATCACCGCAGTGGCAAATTACCCAGGCATCGTCACCGTGGCGCGAACGCTCACCCAGGGCCTGGCCGACCGCAACCGGAACCATGACCCCAAGGCGACCCCCGTTGAGTTGCGTACCACCGGGTACCCAGGAGACATGACCCGCGATGTCGAGCCCACGACGAAAACCATCAATCACGAGGTCATCGTCCAGGAAACCGAGGGTGGCCAGCGAAGCGTAATAGCCGATGCTGGTATGCGCGTGTTCAATCGTGAAGTGGACCTTTTCGTAATCGGTCAGGCCGAGGGTGAAAAGAAGGGAAGGAATCAATTCCAGGCCGCCACCGAGATGGTCGAGCTCGTTGATTTTCGCCAGCGAGGCGAGGGAGGCCAACGCGGTCTTCGCGGCGGTTTTTTCCAGGGCATTCAGGGTATTGACCTGGTCTACGCTCAGTCCATCGGCCGACAGGTCGACGGACCAGGGCAGGACCGTGGAGGTAACGCGATCCCGCATATACGTCGTGGCATCGACCAAGGCCTTGTTACGGGCGGCTTGATTCACTAGGGTGGGTAAATGCTTACTCATGTTATGTCCTCTTTTTCATTCAACAGCTGCTTCCCGTGCGGGGAAAATGAGAGGGCGTATAAAACCCGTTGAAACCGTGGAAATCAACACCTAATATGGAGGGATGATGACCATTCCAGACCTGTTCCAGGGGCTTTTTGATCGCTCCGGCATCGTCGGTCTCAGCGGGGCGATCTTCGATGCAAAGGGCGTCATTCCCTTCGCGTTCGGCGAAGGGGGCCACGGACCGGTGGACGCCGCGACGCGCTTCCCCATCGCGTCCTGTACCAAGCCGCTGACCGCGTCCGCGATCTGCGGCTTGGCCGAGTCCGGGTTGCTGGACCTGGATCGACCGGTGCGTACATGGATCCCGGACTTCCGACTACACGACCCCGAGGCGACGGAGGAGATGACCCCACGCGACCTACTCTGCCATCGCAGCGGCCTGCCTCCCCACACCTGGGCCTGGGTCTACGGCGAGCTGGACCGGGCGACCTTCATCCGTGAGCGGTTGCCGTACCTGGAATCGACGGGTCCCTTCCGGGCGTGCTACCGCTACTCCAACATCGCTTACGCCATCGCGGGTCACCTGGTCCAGGCGGTCGCGGGAATGGAATGGGAAAGGTTTCTACGTGAAGAGATTTTTGCCCGGCACGGGATGCACCACACGCATCACCTCGATGAAGGCTGGATGGATACCGAGCACCTCGCCCTTCCCCATGCGGAAGGCCGGCGCATACCGGGCTTTGCTGCGAAGGCGCGGCATCTCATCGCCCCGGCCAGTGAAGTGATGTCAACGGCACATGACCTGGCCACCTGGCTGCAAGCGCACGTCGCGGAACCTGTTTTCCACCGCATGGCCCAGGCACAGGTCCCCATCGATTCTTCCGTGCAACCGAACAAGGTGCTGGGGCCTTTACACTACGGGCTCGGCTGGCGCCTGGATACCATCCACGGGGAATCCCATGCCTGGCACAGCGGCTTGTGTTCCGGGTATTCCGCCTGGATGAGTGTCATGCCGGGGCGGAAATCCGGGCTGGTGTTGCTGGCCA
This sequence comes from Kiritimatiellia bacterium, assembly GCA_029936175.1. Taxonomy (GTDB): domain Bacteria; phylum Verrucomicrobiota; class Kiritimatiellia; order SS1-B-03-39; family UBA6053; genus JAPYUI01. The sequence goes on along the minus strand of JAPYUI010000222.1, from coordinate 1,696 downwards.
ATTCAGACTGCAGCCTGGGCTGGTTGAAAAGCATGGCGTACGGGTTTTTTCACCCGGCAATCGACTGGACGGACTGTTTTGTTCAAGCGCAAACCGATGACGCGCCCGCTACGGAAGGCGAAACCTGCGACGCCCCGGAGGGCCTGGATGGCGTCTACCTGAACGCCGGCTACGGAAGCTTCCGCATCCAGGGTGACCAGGCCTGGTTCCAGGAACGGGAACCGATTCCGCTCACCTTCACCTCCCGCGAAAAAGCCCGGTTCACGTTGCCGGAATATGCCTCCGGGTTTAACCTGGACCTGGTGGAAAACGGGCTTGCCATTGATTTCGAGCCGGCACTCTCACCCATTCGTTTTGTAAAACAAGACGGATAGACCGGTGGAATCCACCTCCCGAAGGGGACGGGACGCCCGCCGGTCTCACCGGTCACCGGCTACTGCTGGAACGACGACCCTGGGAACGACGGGGACGGGACGCGTTTCCGCCCCGCCCGGCCCGTGCGCCTCCCCCTGAACCTCCGTGCTGCCGTCGGGTATGCCTGCCGCCCCCATGCAAACCGCGCTGGGCCTTGGGTTCCGGACGGGCATTCGCACCGGTGGCGTTCCGTGCGTCCTCGGAGTGGTATGCATGATCCCTGTCCACGGGGACCACCCCGCCCAGCAGTTTTTCGATATCGCGCAGGTAATCGCGTTCGCGCGGACTGCAAAAGGAAACCGCATCGCCCTCGGCACCCGCCCGTGCCGTGCGCCCAATGCGATGCACGTAGGTTTCCGGTTCATTGGGTAAATCATAATTGATCACGTGGGTAATGCCATCCACATCGATTCCCCGGGCGGCTATATCCGTGGCGACGAGCACGCGCACCTGCCCACCTTTAAACTTTTCAAGCGACTTCGTACGGGCAGACTGACTCTTGTTGCCATGAATCGCGGCCGCGGGAATGCCGACGCTCTCCAGGGCCTTGCAGACCCTGTTTGCCATGTGCTTCATCTGGGTGAACACGATCACCCGGTCCAGGTCATGATCTTCAAACAGGGAGACAAGCAGCTTATCCTTGTCGCCTTTCTCAACAAACATCATCTTCTGTTCAATTTTTTCGACCGTGGGCTGCGCGGGCTCGATGGCGACGTGAACGGGATCGTGCAGCATGCTCCTGGCAAGGGATTCAACATCGCTGGGCATGGTCGCGGAAAAAAATAACGACCAGCGCTCGCGTGGAAGCTCCTTGATAATTTTTTTGATGTCATGAATAAACCCCATGTCCAGCATGCGATCCGCCTCGTCGAGAACAAAAATATCCACGTCCGAGAGGTGGAGGTGCCCTTGCTGGACAAGATCGAGCAGGCGGCCGGGCGTGGCCACCACGATGTCAACCCCCTCCCTCAAGCGCCTGATCTGGGGCTTTTCATTCACCCCGCCAAAAATGACGCAGGAGCGCAGGTCCAGGTGGCGACCATAGGTCGTGATGCTTTCGCCGATCTGCGCTGCCAACTCGCGCGTGGGGGCGAGGATCAGCACCTGGGGATGCCCGGGCTCTGAGTCATAGCTATCCTTGTGCAGAATCTGTAAAATAGGCAGGGTGAAAGCAGCGGTCTTGCCCGTGCCCGTCTGCGCACAACCCACCATATCCCGTTCTTCCAGCAGGTGTGGGATCGCCTCGGACTGGATCGGGGTCGGCGTATGGTACCCTTCATGG
>JAPYUI010000446.1 GCA_029936175.1 Kiritimatiellia bacterium | reverse complement strand
CTGGAATTTTACCGGCAGGATTTCAGCAAGCGCCCGCAGGCGGCCGGTCAAGTGCTGACAGTTGGGGAAAAGAAGGCAGATGCAAAATTATCGCCTGTTGAACTCGCCTCCTATACCCTGGTGGCGAACACGATTTTAAACCTGGATGAGGCAATGACTCAGGACTGAGATGAACCCGGTAAGCGAATTACTTTCTCAAGAAACCCGTCGCGCCTTTCTCGGAAAAAGCACCATGGGCCTGGGTTCCATTGCCCTGGGAACCCTGCTCAATGCCCGCGGGGCGGATGACACAGGAGCCGGGATCGCGGCAAGCCTGCCGCACTTTGCCCCGAGGGCCAAGCGTGTCATCTACCTTTTCCAGTCCGGTGGTCCCTCACAGATGGACCTTTACGACTACAAGCCGCACCTTGCCGGGAAGTTCGGCGAAGAGGTGCCCGAGTCGATTTACCCGGCCGAGCGCAAGACCACTATGACCTCCGGGCAGAAGTCATTTCCCCTTGCCCCGAGCACCTTCAAGTTTGCCAGGCACGGAGCTTCAGGCACCTGGTTGAGTAATGCCATGCCGCACCTTGCCAAGGTGATTGATGAGGTGTGCGTGATCAAGAGCATGCACACCGAGGCGATTAACCATGATCCCGGCGCGATGCTCTTCCAGACCGGCTCGGTCATTCCCGGCCGCCCGAGCATGGGTGCGTGGGTCAGCTACGGGCTTGGAAATGACAATGCCGACCTGCCCGCCTTCGTGGCCCTGACCTCAAACGGCACCGGCAAGGGCGGACAGCCGCTATACGATCGACTCTGGGGTGCGGGATTTTTGCCGGGTCGTTTCCAGGGGGTTAAGTTCCGCGGACAGGGCAACCCCATCCTTGACCTCTACAACCCGGCCGGGGTCACCCGTGCCCAGCGCCGGCGCATGCTGGATGCGCTCGTGCAAATGAACAGCGAGCAGTCCACTCGCTTCAATGACCCGGCAATTGCCACCCGCATCGCCCAGTATGAGCTCGCTTTCCGCATGCAGATGAGTGTGCCTGAGCTGATTGATTTCAAGGATGAGCCAAAGAGTGTGCTTGATCTCTACGGGCCGGAGGCCACGAAGGTCGGCAGGTATGCCTACAACTGCCTGTTGGCACGCCGGCTGGCCGAGCGCGGGGTGCGCTTTATCCAGCTCTATCACCGCGGATGGGATGCCCACGGTAATGCTCCGAAGCAGGTCGCGGCCCAGTGCCGCGATACCGACCAGCCGACCGCCGCCCTGCTGCGTGACCTCAAGCAGCGCGGCATGCTTGATGATACGCTGGTGGTCTGGGGCGGGGAGTTCGGGCGCACTATCTACTGCCAGGGAAAGCTTACAAAGCAGAGCTACGGTCGTGATCATCACCCGA
>JAPYUI010000221.1:2786-6529 GCA_029936175.1 Kiritimatiellia bacterium | reverse complement strand
GCCCTATCCCACCACAAAGGCAGGGCCTCGTGGCGGATGCCCCGGTCACTGGGCCAGGCGCAACCCGCTGCTTCCCTGTCTTCTTTGCTGACAAGCGACCGCAAGTACGGCAAAGGTTACAGCCCATGAGCACTGAAGAACGGCCGAATATTATCTTTATCATCACCGACCAGCAGCGTTTCGACACGATCCGCGAGCTCGGCTTCGACTACATGGAAACCCCCAACCTCGACCGCCTGGTCCGGGAAGGCACGACGCTGACCAACTGCCACGTAACGGCCGCCTCCTGTGCACCGTCCCGGGCCAGCCTGTTCACCGGCTACTACCCGCACACCACCGGCATCCTGCGAAACGCGGATTCCTGGACCCACTCCTGGGTCGAGAACCTCGCCGACGCGGGCTACCGCTGCATCAACGTGGGCAAGATGCACAGCTACCCCTACCACGCCCCGCTCGGATTCCATGAACGCTACGTCGTCGAGAACAAGGACCGCTACATGGAGGAACGCTGGTACTTCGACGAGTGGGACAAGGCCCTGAAGGCCCGTGGCCTGGTCAAGCAGCAGCGCGAGCAGTACCGGTTGCGACCCGACTACCGCGCCTGCCTGGGAGCCTTCCTCTGGGAACTCGCGGAGGACATGCACAGCGACATGTTCGTCGGTGACAGCGCGACCTGGTGGATCCGGAACAAGCCGAAGGTGGAGGAACCCCTCTTCCTGGAAATCGGGTTTCCCGGTCCCCATCCGCCCTATGACCCGACCCAGCGCTTCCTGGATATGTACAAGGACAAGGACCTGCCGCTCCAGGCGGTCACCCAGGAGGAGCTCGATGAACAGCCCGCCGCCCTCAAGGGCCTGCGCCAGCACAACCAGGACATCGACCACGACTCGGTCGTGCTCGAGTTAAACCCGACGGAGGAACAGCGCCGGCGCCAACGCGCCCACTACCTCGCTAACGTGACCATGATCGATGAGAAGATCGGCGAGATCCTCGAGGCCCTCGACGAGAAGGGCTACCTCGAAAATGCCGTGGTCTTCTTCACTTCCGACCACGGGGACTGCCTCACCGACCACGGGCACTCGCAGAAATGGACCATGTACGACATCATCACCCGCATGCCGGTCATCGCCTGGTCCCCCGGGCGCTTCGCGGCCGACCGGCGCATCGACGGCCTCTGCTCCCAGATGGACCTCGGCCCGACCATCCTCGAGCTCGCGGGTATCAAGCCGCCGGAGAGCATGGAGGCCCGGACTCTGCTCCCCGCCCTCAACGGCGAGGACTGGACCCCGCGCGAGCACGTCTATGCCGAACAGCAGCAGGACATGATCCTCACCGACACCGCGTTCATGACCATGGTCCGCAGCCGGGACTGGAAACTCGTCCACTTCCTCGGGGAAGACGAGGGCCAACTCTTCGACCTGGTGAACGATCCTGCCGAGGTGCACAACCGCTGGCACGACCCGGCCTGTGCGGAGCAGAAGCGCGCCCTCCTCGACCAGTTGCGGGAATGGCGGATTCAAAGCGACCTGCAGACCAAGAACTGGGCCGCGGACTGGCGATAAGGCAAAGGCGCGGTGGGACGTATTCCCGGCCCCGGGAAGCGAAAAATACCGTTTACAGTTCATTATCCAGCGCGTACTAAGGGCTGGTCACCGGACTACCATGGACCCTATCGCCCTACTAATCCTCGGCATGGCTATCGTCGTCGGGGGCATTCTCTGTTTCCGCCTCCACGCTTTCCTCGCGCTGATCATCGCCGCACTGGCCGTGGCCGGCCTGACCCGGAAAGAGAATATCAGCCAGTTCCACCTGGACATGGTCAGCATTCGCGTCAGCCCCCTTGAAGACGCCCCCGACACCGTGGATTTACGGCCCGGAAGCAAACAGACCTTCATCCCGGGCCGATCGGTTTTCCTGCGCCCGGATGCACAGGGCCTGTTCAGGGAAATCGGACGCGGCCAGCTCGATCGCGCCGGCACAGATAATCCGGAGAGGCCGGGTGCCTACACGATCACCGGAAAGGATCACGCCTTCAGCCTGCGCGCCGGCGACCGGGTCGCGCACCAGACCCAGTACGGTGCCGCGATGTCCGCGGCCCGGAAGAACATGGGCGAACGCGTTGCGGCGGGCTTCGGAAAAACCTGCACCGGCATCGGCATTCTCATCGCCATGGCCGCGATCATCGGCAAGTGCCTGATGGACTCCGGGGCCGCCGAGCGCATTGTCCTCGGCATGCGCAACGCGCTGGGCGAAAAGCACACCCCCCTCGCCTTTATCGGCTCCGGCTTCACCCTGGGCATTCCCGTTTTCTTCGACACCGTATTTTACCTGATGATTCCCCTCGGCAAGGCCATGCGGGTGCGCACGGGAAAAAACTACCTGCTCTACGTGCTCTCCATCGTCGCCGGCGGCACCATGGCGCACTCACTCGTGCCCCCGACGCCGGGACCGCTCTTCGTCGCGGGCGAGCTCGACGTCGACATCGGCCTGATGATGCTCGCGGGAACCCTCGTCGGCCTATTCACCGCGGGCTCGGGCTACCTCTATGCCCTTTGGGCCAACCGCCGATGGGACATTCCCCTGCGCGAGTCGGCCGAGATGCCCCGCGAGCAACTGGAAGCCATGGCCAGCCGGGACGAGAGCCAGTTGCCGGGCCTTTTCTTCTCGATCCTGCCGATCCTGCTCCCGGTCGTCCTCATGGCCGGCGGGACCATCCTCGACATGAGCCTGAACGCCGCCGCGACCCCGCCGCAATGGCTGCTCGACCTCAAGCCCACCTACAAACTGCTCGGCAACAAGAATATCGCCATGACGATTGCCGCCCTGTGCAGCCTGGTCCTGCTGGCGCGCGCGCAGAAGGCGTCCAAGGAACAGATTGCGGCCGCGATTCAATCCGCGCTGGCGAGTGGCGGGGTGATCATCCTGATCACCGCGGCCGGCGGCGCCTTCGGTGGCGCACTCCGCGAATCCGGCATCGCGGCGACCATCCAACAGATGATGCCCGAGACCCAGGTCGGTCTCCTGCCCCTCGCCTTTTTCGTCACCCTGGTCGTTCGCACCGCCCAGGGCTCCGCCACCGTGGCCATGATCACCGCCGTCGGCATCATCAGCCCGATCCTCGCCACCCAGGCCCTCAGCTACAACCCGCTCTGGATCGCCCTCGCCATCGGCTGCGGTTCCAAGCCGATTTCCTGGATGAACGACTCCGGCTTCTGGGTGATCAGCAGGATGAGCGGGCTGAGCGAGGGCGAGATGCTCAAGACCAACACGGTGATGGGCTGCATCATGGCCAGCGTCGGCCTGGTGGTCTGCATGCTCGGCGCAATGGTCCTGCCGCTGGCCTAGTCCAGGTACGCGACCCAGCGCCGGCAATGCGCCCGCAGGGGCTTGTAGGTCGAGGCCGCGCCCCGGGACAGGAAGGCGCGCTGCGCCTCGTTCAATTCCCAGGCCCGGATGTCCGTGGCCCGCGGGCCCTGTTCGTCCAGGTTCTTGAGCCACAGGGGCTCCCCTTCCGGGTCGTGCGCCAGTAAACCCAACCAGGTTCGACAGGTTTTCGCCTCCGGCCGGGTAAAGGCGGCCAGGGCCTCATCCACCCGCTCGGCTCCCAGCACCCGGCGCATGGAAAAAATCGCGAGGATGGACGCCAACTCCGGATCGGCTTCCGGCGGCGGATTTGCTGCAGGTTCCGGGACCACGGGCGGCACCTCGTCAAACGCGTCCCGAATGCGGTCAAACGCATCCGG
>JAPYUI010000221.1:0-2686 GCA_029936175.1 Kiritimatiellia bacterium | reverse complement strand
GCCTTGGGCTTCAGGGGGTGCGGATCGGTCCGGGGCGGGGGCACAGCGGCCGAGAGGTCATCGCGCAGGGCGTCGAAATCGAGCACGTCGGGGCCATGCTGCTCCAGCAGGCGCGCGGTTTCGGGCGAGACGATCCCGGTCGCGGCCTCCACGGCCAGGTGCTCGTGGAGCTGGCGATACCAGGGTCGCCAGTCCGACGGGAGGTGCTTGAGAATGCGCCGGGCGCGGGCCCGCAACTCCGGGTCATCGGAGGCTGCGGCCTCCTCCAGGTACGGGGTGGCCGAGCGACCCCACTCGATCAACTCCGCCTCGGCCCGCTGGCGCTGTTCAAAGTCCGCAGAAGCGAGCGTAAGCACCAGGAGCGCGAGGCCCGCAGGCGAGGGAGCCCCTTCAAACTCCCACGGCACCGCGCGCCATGCGTCCGGGATCTCGGGCGCACTCAAGGCCCGGTAGTTCGCCCGGTCCTCCCCGTGGGTCTGGGCGTGCAAAAGCGGGGCGGCGAGCAGCGACAGGCCGGCGCAGGCCGGGAGCAGGCGAGAAGCAATCGATGGACGGGACATGGCTGGAATATGCCCCAGCACCGGGCAAAAGGCCATATCGAAAGAAGCGCGATTTACGGTCACCGGCCGGGGCCTTATTTGAACGGCAGGCCCAGGAGCTTGGCCGCATCCCAGCTCAGGGGGAGCGGTCGGCCCTGGAGCTTTTCGAAAAGCGCACGCTGCTGCGGGCGGAGGGCCGCCAGGATCGCCGCATCGCGTTCTTGCAGGGCCCGCCTAAGCGAGGCGGCCCGGGCGATCCCTTCCGCGGACGCCGCCCCCGATCCCTCCAGCACCTGCGCGAGCCCTTTTACCCGGGGGGCGATTTCCGCAACCCCCACCCGCACCAGCTGCGCCACCGCCGCACGTTCCATGGCGTCCAGTTCGACTTGGTCTGCAAGCGGGTCCAGCAGGGCAAGGAGGATCGGCCCCCGCATCTGGATGATCAGTTCATCCAGGCGGATGCGCTGCCGCTCGGTGAGGATATCCCGCAGTTTCTGCTCGTGAAACAGGCTGATGATCCGCCCCATGCCCTGCACGGTTTCGCGCTCGATCGCGCGCGCCTGCTCCGGGTCCAGGTTCTTCTCGCGGGACCGCGCCCGCTGGGCGAGCATGAAGGTGGGGAGCCCGGGGATCCGGTTGATGGGCGTCTTAAAGGCCTCCATGACTTTCTCTATTTGGCCGGCAAACAGGTACAGGGCCCGCTGGACCTTAACCTGCTCAAGCAAGGCGTACTTGTGCATCGTGATATCCGTCGTCCGCGGCTCCATCTCGAAGAGGTCGATATAGCGGCGCGCGGAAACCCTGTCCACCACCGCGGGCGCTTGAATCGCGGGTGCCCGGATCGCCGGTGCGGGTTCCGGGAGCGGCCAGGGGTCAATACGGGCATGCACCGCATCCGAAAAGGCATAGCGGCGCGCGAAATCGCTCTGGACCGCAACCGTGGGACCGGGCGGGGCCGCATCCGGGTTTTCCCGGATCGCCAGGATCCATTCCCCGGCATCCACTTGGCCGGCCGCATTGCGCACCTGGATGCTGACCAGGTTCGTCGATGCCCCTCGCGGGGTCCCGTTGATCCGTCCATCCGGAGCCAGGTGCAGGCCTTCCGGCAAACCCCCGACCGGGAAGAGCACCCGACTCCCCAGGGGTTGATCCCGGGGAAGAGCCTGCAGCGAGGAGACAAACACCCGGTCGGGTCGCCCACCGGAAAGCGCGATCAACCCCCGGCGCCGGGTGGCATCGCCGTAGGCCAGGCGAATCAGGCCATCCGCAAAAAGCGTCGCCTGGAAATCCGCCCGGATCACCTCGCCCGCCTCCCAGCCCTCCACCTGCCAACGCACAACCAGGCTCGTGTGCGTCAGGGTCAGGTATATGTCTTCCGGGGTTTGATTGCTCACGGCCGCGTCCGTCCACCAGTCACTCCAGAGCACCGCAATTTTCGGCTGCTCCGCCAGTTCCTCCAGGCTGCCCGAGTAATCCAGGTCGCAGGTATCGAATCGAATCGTCCCCTCGGTATTGATGAAACACTGGGTATAGACCGAGCCGAGGAAGGGGAAGGGAAAGGGCAGCGGCACCGGTCCCCAGCAGCCATCGTCGCCTCGCCAATGCTGCGGCGTTCCCCCGAAGTCAAATTCCGTATCCGGCTCCGGCACCTCCGCGAACAGGCGATCCGCCGACCAGACGAGTCCCCCCTCGCCCCCGTCGGCCTCGAGGGACAGCGCGTACGGCTGGCCCACCACCCCATCCGGCAGGGTCGTCGTCCGGATGTCCACCTGGGCCGGGGTACTACATGGAAACAAACCCATCAGGGCGGCAACAATCGTGGGCGAACCTCGCATCAACTCCGCAAGGTACGGGCGGAACGCAGGGCAATCAACCTCCGCGGAAAAAAATCGTCGGCAGAGCCCGCCCGGGGGACGCAGCCCGATGGAAAGGAGGATAGGCATTGAAATTACGCCCTATCCGACGGAAGATTATGCATGATGGCATGCACGCTACCCGCGAGGCTCCGAGGCCTGGTCGGCCTCTTGATCCTGGCCCTCGGCCTGGCCGGCTGCAGCTCCACCGGCAATAACCCGTTCAAGGAGGTCTTTATCGATCCCTTCAGCCCTGCGCGCAGTGGGTCATCACCCGGGGGGGGCGCGACATCC
>JAPYUI010000445.1 GCA_029936175.1 Kiritimatiellia bacterium | reverse complement strand
CCATGGGGAATGTCCAGGTCAAACGGGCCTCAAGCTTGGCGCGGCCCGATGCATCGAGCTTCAACGTCTCGCCCGAGGACTTCTCGCCCACCGTAAACCGGGGCATGAGCACCTCACCCGTGGAAATAAAGAAGGCACCATCTCGCAACGCTTTCAGAACCGGTGCCCACCCCTCTTCAAAACGGGGAATGCGGTCCAGGCGCAAATAGTTAACATTCGCATGGGCATAGAATTCGGTGCTTCGATCGACCTGGAAGATGTCGACTTCGCCGACGATGTATTTCCTGGCGCCCCAGTTGGCGGTGTCATCCAGAAGATCCAGCACGCGCCAACCCAGGCGAGGTTTCGAGAGATCAGCGGGCATGGCCTTCCAGGCCCCGCCAAGGTAGCGATCGGATTTGAAGAAAGGCTTATCCCGATAAAGGTCAGGATAACCGGTTGAGGACTTGATTCGCGGGTGCGCCGCCCACATCAACCCACCCTCGCGCTCCATCAGCTTCAGGACGTCCTCGGGACTGCCAACGTGGTAAACGCGGCCAAACTGGGGGTGCTCCTCGGTGAAAGGCGTATCCTTGGATCGATTCAGCACCCACATCACCGGGCGCGGGAAAAAACTGATCCAGTGACCGCCAAGGTGTACATTGGGCTCTTCGCCCGGGAGCAGGAGGAAGCCCTCGTCTGAAAGGCGGGCGCACTCATCATGCAATGTCTTGAGCAGGGGAAGGGCCTTTACGGGATCACGCCGCAATCGGCCAAGCCGGTTGTGGAACTCCGCGAGATGGACGATCTGGATGCCTGACTTTTTAAATACATCAATAAAGTCAGGCTTCTTGAGCACGGCAGGCACACCGGGCTTCCCGCTTTGCTCGCGCGCCTTGATCAGGCGCGTCGTGTGTTCTATGTGATAATGGCTGGTAAAGGTCTTATGCCCCGCCAACCCGGGAAAGCGATCCCCGTGCGTGTACGTCTTCACGCGATCAAAGAGCTTGTCCCCCCGGTCGCGCGAGGCGAGCCAGAAAATACCCAATTCCTGCTTGGTATCGGGCGGCGCGTTGAACCAGGGCACCCAGCGCCGATCTCCCTGGAGATCCTGACGGACACCGATGCCGAAGCCTGAAACGTGATCCATAAAATCATTTCCCCGCCAGGTGAAGCCCAGGTTATAAGCCTCATCAAGCGGATAGAAGTAGCGGTGCGGCGGCGGGAAGACTGCGACGGCGCCGGCCTCGGTCTCCAGAGCGATCGTGCGGTGGCGCACCTTCTCAGGCACAGCCCGTTGCGCGACCGCATCGACCCGGTGCAGCTTGTCGTCGAGTCCGATCCAAGACACAGATTTACCCGCCGGATCACAGGTTAGCCCGGCGTGGTAGAGCAAGGCACGGGCATCCTTCT
>JAPYUI010000022.1:35654-37354 GCA_029936175.1 Kiritimatiellia bacterium | reverse complement strand
TCAAGTACGGCACCCGCCGGGTAAACCGTTTTTTTCCCCAGGTCACGGTTCGTCCCGCGCGCCAGGCCCCGTTCAAAAACCCGGGCATCCTGCTCATCTCCCACGTCCTGAACGAACTTTCGGAGAAGCAGCTGGAGGAGCTGGTCCAGCTCGTCGCCAAGGCGGAGGCGGTGATCTGGGTGGAGCCGGGCACCTTCGCAGCCAGCCGGGCACTGATCTCCATCCGGGAGAAACTACGACCACACCTGCAGGTCATCGCTCCCTGTACCCACCAGGGGACCTGTGGCTTAACCGCCAAGGGCAAGGAGCCGCACTGGTGTCATCATTTTACCCAGCCACCAGCGCGGGTGCACCAGGACCCGCACTGGTCGCGCTTCGTGAGCGAGTTGAACATCGACCTGGGCACCCTGCCCTACAGCTTTCTCGCGATGGATAAACAGGCATCTCCACCGCTCGACAAGGGTGTGCGGGTGATCGGGCACCCGCGACAGTACAAGGGCCATTGCCGCCTGCTCTGTTGCCGGGAGGAGGGCGTGGCGGAATGCTCCTTATCCGCCAGGCCGGATAAGCAGCTGTTCAAAGACGTGAAAAAGGAAAAGGTGTTCCCGCTCTTCCAGATGGAGGTCAAAAACGAGCGGATCACCTGGATTCAGCCGGTAGATGAGTCGAGGTAATTTCATGCCCACGCATGACACATTGTCCGACCGGGCTGGAAACGCACCGTGATTCCACGCAGGGCAAGGCCGGAAATAGGTTGTCCAATCCAATTACGGCTGCATACATTGAGCACATGAAGAACCGTATTGTGATGCTTGCTTTTCTTGCGCTTGCTCCCAGCCTCGGGGCCAAGCCTAATTTTGTGTTTTTCCTTGTCGACGACCTGGGCTGGGCCGACGTGGCCTGCTTTGGCAGCACCTTCCACGAGACACCGAACATCGATGCGCTCGCAAACACCGGGATGAAGTTCACCGATGCCTACGCGGCCTGCCCGGTCTGTTCGCCCACCCGGGCCAGCATCATGACCGGCAAGTACCCGGCACGACTGAACATCACCGACTGGATCCCGGGGTCGAGCCCGAAGAATCGCAAACTCCTGGGGGTGGAGGATCTCCACCAGTTACCCCTGGAAGAGCTTAGCATCGCGGAGGCACTAAAGGCGGAGGGTTACGCGACCTTCTTCGCCGGCAAGTGGCACCTGGGGGGTACAGGGTTCTTCCCCGAAGACCAGGGTTTCGACGTAAACATCGGGGGGCACCACAAGGGTTCCCCACCGGGTGGTTATTACAGCCCCTGGAAAAACCCCAAGCTGGAAAATGGCAAACCGGGTGAGTATCTCACGGATCGCCTGGGCAACGAGACCATCACCTGGGTCTCCGAGCAGGCCGAAAAAAAGAAACCCTTTCTCGCCTACCTTTCGTTTTACAATGTTCACACACCGGTCCAGCCCTGCAAGAAGTTTATTGACCACTACAAGGCGAAGGCTGAAAAACTTCCGGCACTCAAAAAAACCGCGATCCAGGAGCACGAGGGCAGCTCCCGTGTCCGCCAGGACAACCCGGCTTTCGCCAGCATGGTCGCGGCGATGGATGACAACGTCGGCCGGGTCCTGGATACGCTGAAAAAGCTCGGCATTGGCGACAACACGGTGGTGATATTCACCTCTGACAACGGCGGCCTGTGCACGCTCCAGCGAAACCGAA
>JAPYUI010000022.1:33888-35554 GCA_029936175.1 Kiritimatiellia bacterium | reverse complement strand
TCCGCCTGGGAGCCCGGGGCCTCGGTGCGCATGGGCGACTGGAAGCTGATCGAGTTTTACGAGGACGAAAAAGCGGAGCTGTACCGGCTCAGGGACGACATCGGTGAGCAAAAGGAATTGTCGGCGGAGTTTCCCGAGAAAAAGAAGGAACTGCTGGCGAAACTGCACGCCTGGCAAAAACGAATCGGCGCGAAGATGCCGCAGCCGAACCCGGCGTTCAACGGAAAGTGAACGGCGTGCCGATGCCCACATGGTACGGTACGGGCCAAGCCATGCAAGGCATCCCCATCTACCCCGCTAGCCCCGCCCGCAGCTTTCGCGCGGATTAAATCCGGTCACGGACCCTCCGTGGCTTCCCCACCCGGTGAATGCGCAAGGTATATCCGCATCCGCTGGCAAAGGGCTCGACGCTCGCCGTAAGCTCCAGCACCGGGTAACGCACGGTCGCCAGGCCGTATTTCCTGTAGCCCGCGGCAAAGAGCTCGGTCTCGATCATCCCGGAGTAATCGGCGATGGTCATGAATTTCATCAATTCACCCGTGACCTGGCTGGCGGTGCGCTGCTCAATGATGAGTCCACAACAGGTGACGACCTCGCTTACATGCTTCCCCAGCTCGGCAATCGGCACGTAGCGGTCCCAGTCGATGTCTCCATGCAATGCCAGCGGGTGGGCACTCGCGGTGAAGTTCATCAAGGCCATTTCCCACTGTAGCTTCTGCGGCAGGTCCGGCTCGGTGAGCAGGGTGTCCGGGCGACGCTGCGTATCCGGATCGGGCAGCAACCAGCCCTGGCCGGGTTCGAGATCGTGATCGAGGGCCTGGCCCAGCCACTGAATCTCCCAGAACTGTTCCGTACGGGTTCGACCAAAGGCATCAAAGGCCCCGACCCGCTGGAGCAACTCCGCGGCCTCTTTCCCCGGGACAACCCGCCGATAAAAATCGCCGAGGGCTTTAAACGGTGCCCGCGCGTGTTCGGCCACGATCCGGTCGACCGCCGAGGGCCCCAGGCCCTTGATGCAACTCAGCGGGACCTGGATCGCTCCTTCGCGCACCGCGTACTCCGGGCCCGGATGGTTGATGTCCGGCTTCAGGAGCGGGATCCCGAGCCGGTGGCACTCCAGGATGTATACCAGGGTGCTGTAAAAGCCTTTCCCGTTGCTCAAGACCGCCGCCATGTACGCGGCGGGATACCGGAGTTTAAGCCAGGCCGAGTGATAGGCCTCGACACCATAAGCGGTACTGTGTGCCTTACAGAATGCGTAGCCGTTGAACCCACAGATCAACTCCCAGACCGTTTCGATTTCCTCGTCGCGGTGGCCGCAGCACCGGGCGAGCCCGGCGAAATCCTTCCCGATATCGAGGACCGTGTCCCAATCCTGCTTGACCAGGCTGCGACGGAGACGGTCCGCCTTGCCGGGATTAAGCCCGCAAAAAGCCTCGCAGACCTGGAGGACCTGCTCCTCATAGATGATCATCCCGTAGGTCGACTTCAAGCAGCCCTCCAGCGCGGGATGCGCGTATTCAACCGCCTGCATCCCCTGGTGACGAAGCGTGAAATTGCGTTTCTTCCGCTCGTTCGAAGCGCCTGGGCGAATGATGCTGACCATGGCCACGAGGGTGTCGATGTCGCGGACCTTGAGCATGCGGGCGAGGCTGATCATGGCGGG
>JAPYUI010000022.1:26133-33788 GCA_029936175.1 Kiritimatiellia bacterium | reverse complement strand
GTTTCAAAGGCGGTCCTGTACGGCTCTTCCTCGAAAGGAATCTCGCTGAACCCAGGCGACTGCCTCGCGGCTTCAAAGATATTCGCTGCACGGGTGTGCGGCAGGCGCTCGGTCACCCGGCGGACCTGGTAGTCGGAGACCCCCAGCACCTTCCCTATTTCGGCAAACGCACTGCGCGATTTAAATGTCGAAAAGCCGCCGACCACCGCGGCATATGCCGCACCGTACTTGGCGAAGACAAGGTCGATCACGTCGTCCTTGCGGTCGTGCGGAAAATCGATGTCGATGTCAGGCAGCTTGTTCATCTGCATCCGTTCACGATTGAGGAAGCGGCGGAAATCCAGCTCGAAACGCACGGGGCAGACATCGCTGATGCCCAGGCAGTAGCAAACCAACGAATCGGCGGCACTCCCACGGGTAATCCAGTCGATGCCTTCGCGTCGGCAATCCTGGAGCAGGTCCCAGACCGTGAGAAAATAGTCCTCGTAACCGACCTCACGGATCATTGACAACTCCTCCTCCACCTGGTGGCTGACCCGGGCCAGGCGCTTCCCGTAACGCTCCCGCGCGCCACGGAGGACCAACTCACGCAGGAAATACCCCGAGGAAACCCCACCCGGCGGATCGAAGCCGGGGAAATACAGGGTGTCGAAGTCGAAGGCAAAGATGCAGCGATCGGCGATCTCACGGCTGTGGTCGATCAGGTCGGGATCGGTCTCAAACCACTCCCACATGGAGGCCGGATCGCGAAAATGGAAGTTTCCCACCTGTTTTTTCGGGTGTTTCTGATTCAACAGGGTCCGGGTGCGGATACTCTGGACGATGTTGTATTTTCCCCGGTCTGCGGGGCGGAGATAGTGGACACCCGGGGCGGCGACCGCGGGGAGGTCGGTGGGATTGCGCAACTCCCTGGCGGCCCTGGGGCAGGAAACCCCGAGGTAGAAGGCCTTGGGAAAAAGGGGTCCGAGGCGATAATCAGCACCGATGGCGAGAAGGCCGGAGGTGTCGAAATCAAAGCGCGCGGGAGGGGGGCATGGATCCACAACACGACCCGCATCGCACACGGAAAACGAAGGTCCGGCGTTCAGGATGCGGCAGAGATTTTGATAGCCCCTGGTATTCTGGACGTAGACAAGCAGGGTCTTGCCATCGACCTTGAGCTCGGTACCGATCAGCGGCTTGATCCCGGCCCGGGTCGCCGCCCGGAAAAACGGGACCGCGCCGTGGAGGTTCCCGGTATCGGTGAGCCCCACCGCGGGGATCTCGTGCGCGACCGCGAAGTCGACGATAGCCCCGGGGGAGAGGACGGAGTCCATCAGTGAATAATAACTGTGCGTATGGAGGGGAACGGGCGGGCGCGTTCCCCGTCGTCCATTCCCGGAGCCCTGGGCGGGGTTCCCCGCCTTGTACGTACCCTTTTCCGAAAGTGCCGGGAGACCGGTTCCGACCGCTTCCCGGGGCGGGGTCCCATGCGTCTTTCCGCGCGCCAAGATCAGGTCGTGACCGCGCATGATAACGTGGTGCCCACGTTTGTCGCGAAGCGCGTCGACGGTCAAGGCGAGGCGGCGGCGGGCATCGTTCGGGCGGGGCGACCCGTCGAGAGCGAGGTCGAGCTGAAACAGGGCATCGTACACGTTTGAGACCTTGAGCGAGACCAGGCGCAGGCTGACCCGGCGCTTCCAGGCCAGGCGAAGCAGGCGGTGCAGGTGGCCGTAGAGCTCGATCTCCAGGTCCGTCGGCTCATCGAGGCTGCGGCTGCACTGATCCTCCGCAAAGTCGTTATAGCGCACCCTGACCGTGAGCGTACGAATCATCTTCCGGTCCCGGCGTACGCTGGACATGAGCTGATCGGCCATGCCGCGGAGCACGGCTTCGATATAATCCTCATCGGTCACGTCCGTGTCGAAGGTGCGCTGGTGACTGTAGGACTTGGCCGCCGGGCGTTCGGGAACAACCGGGCGCGGGTCCTCACCGAAGGCGAAACGATGCAATTGCGGTGCGCGGTTCCCGACAAGGAGGGCCAGGGAATCAACATCGGTCTCCGCGATCTGCCCGATCCGGGCAAGCCCGGCTGCATCCATTCGCCGGGCGGTGCGGGAACCGATGCCGGGCAGGCAGCGATTGGGCAAGGGGTGGAGAAAGCGGCGCTCCTGGCCGGGAAAGACCTCGACGAAGCTCGCGGGCTTGCGCAACTTCGAGGCGATCTGGCTGACCAGCTTGTTGCTCGCCAGGCCCTCGCTGACCGTAATCTTTAACGATTGATAAATCGCCCGGCGCACCGTCTCGGCGACCTCGCGCGGATTTTTTCGACAGCCGGTGAGGTCGAAATAGCCCTCGTCAATCGAGCAGACCTCGACCATCGGGGTGAAATCGTAGAGGTAAGAGAACATCCAGCGGGAAAAGCGCTCGTACTTCTCATAGTCGCCCGGCACCACGATCAACTGCGGGCAAAGCCGCCGTGCCCGGGCGGTCGGCATGGGCGTGCAGATGCCGAATTCCCGCGCCTCGTAAGAGGCGGAGGCGATGATGCCCCGCTTTTCTCCGCCGACGGCCATGGGGCGGCCACGAAGATGGGTATCCGAGGCCTGCTCGACCGATGCAAAGAACGCATCGGCATCCATATGGATGAGATTCATCATGGGGACCATTCTCAGGGAACCGCTTTCGGGGACCCGAGCATTACACGTAGCGGATCATCGCGATGACCACGCCCTGGATCACCAACTCGTCGGCCGGGATTATGGTGGAGCAATTCGGCGTCTCCGCTTTCAGGTATGGCTTGTGGTTCTTGACCATGTAGGTCTTCAGAGTGCTCTCATTATCGATGAGCGCGGCAACGACATCCCCCGGGCTCGGGCTGAGCCCGTGCTCACAGACGACGAGGTCCCCGTCGCAGATATGTTTGCCGATCATGGAATCGCCCCGGACCTGCAGGGCAAAGGTCCGGGCGGTCTGCCTGACCCGCAAGGTCTCGTCAAGGTTGACGGATACACAGCAGTCCATATCCCCATGGACCTTTTTTCCTTTTCGACTCATGATTGGCTGCTGGTTTTGGGGCCACACAGGTCCGACACGCATCCCCGGTCACGCTCGAGGAGGGGAAGGATCGGAATTATGCGGGCAGTATCCCGCCGCGTGGACCCCTGTCAAGCAGTGGTGCGAAAATAAGTGAACTTATTTTCACCAACTTTTCCGGGAAGCTTACTCGGTCTTTTTCCGGAGATCGAGGCAGAGGAACCTGCGCTCGCTCCGGATGTAGAGCAGGCCGTTGGCGATGACCGGCGGGGCCCAGCAGGGCGGGCGCAGCCCCAGCGTTTCGGGCTTGATTTTGTATTTGAGCACGTATTTCCCGGGATTGACCTCGATCAGGCCCAATTCGCCACGCTCGCCAAGGGTCACAAAATGTCCTTCGACCTTGAGCAGGGTGGCCCGGCCGAATTCTCGAGAGCTGTTTTCCCAGGCAACCTTGCCCGTGGCCGCCTCGATGCAACGAATCGTCGCCTCGCTCTGGTGTCGCCCGCTACAGCCGTAGTAGTAGCCCCCGTCGTGGATACTGGTGCACCAGTGATTCTGCATGGCATCCACATCGCGCCATTTCTGCACGAGCCGGTCCTCGGTGAACTGCAATAGGGCCGCACCGGTGCCATAGGTCGCGGAGAGAAAGATCGTATCGCCCACCACCACCGGCGAGGCACTGTTCACGGAATCCCGCAGGCGAGAGCGAAAGGGATAATGCGCCTGAAATTTGCGTTTCCCGGTTGCCGGGTCGACCACAAACAGGCCCTCACGGGACAGGACCAGCGCATAACGCTTGCCGCCGAAGGGCTTCACCACACAGGCGGAGTAACTCGCCCCCAGGGTGTCGAACTGCCACCGGGTTTTCCCGCTCAGCTTATCGAGCCCGAGGATCCACCCCTTCTCGTAGCCCCCGACGTTCAGCAAAAGGGTATCGCCCTCAATCACCGCGGGGAGGCCATTGCCAAAGAAATTGTCCGGAGGCGCGGGCATCTCATCGTTCATCCGCCGCTCCCAGATCTTTTTTCCGGTGGCGAAATCGAGGCAGCTGAGCACGCCATCCGCGCCGAAGGCATACACCCGTTCTCCATCGATTGTCGGGGTCGAACGTGGGCCGCTGTTATAGCCGTAGCGGTCGCGATAGGCCGTGGGATAGGCATAGGTCCATTGCGACACGCCGGAGACCGCATCGAAGCACCCGACCACTGCCTGGCCCTTCAGTCGGTCGAAATGAATCACCTTGCCATCGCGGACCGCGGGCGCACTGTAGGACTCGCCACAGTCCAGGGACCACAGCTGCGGCGGTCCCCCCTCGGGCCAATCCCAGTTGAGGCCGGTCTCGGTGCAGATATTGTCCGCATTGGGCCCCATGAACCGGGGCCAGTCGCCTGCCGGGAGCAGGACGGGCAGTAGGCAGAGGGTGAAGAGCAGGCAGCGGGTGAAGAGCAGGCTTTTCATGCGGAACCCCTCACTCCTTGCTCATGTAATCGAAGACCTTGAGCACCTCGATCTCCGGCCTGAACACCGCAACGAAATCCTGGTGGGCAGGATGCGGCAGATACTTTTCCAGCCCGGATACATCCGCAAAGGTCACCAGGAAGCAGTGGGTGCACCCGTCGACGCGTTCCCCCTCGTTGACCTCGACGCCGTACTCGAAATCCAGGATGGTATCGATTTTACGCGGGAGTCCGCAAAATTGTTCCACGAGGGCGGCAACCTTTTCCTCGCTGGTGGATTTCTTGAATTTCACCATGACCACGTGCCGAAGGACGGATGCCTTCTTTTCCTCCGCGTACGGGACGGTGCAAAAGCCGATAACAAGGGCCAGGTAGAGCAGTTTTTTCATAATGTATTCCAGTTGGCGGGCAAAGCTTAGCAGGTCGTCCGGATGGGGGCAAGGGAGAGGGCGCGATCATCCATCGGTGTCAATCCACTCCACGCGCTCGGCCAGGGGTTCACGGGCACCGGGCGGAAAAAAGTGTTTCGGATAGCCCAGGTACAGGACACCCAGGTACTGCAGACCCTCTTCGAGCCCCAGGTACACGCACGCACGCGCATCATAGGTTTGCCTGCCGGTGCTCCAGAAGGAGCCGATGCCGTAGGCCCGGGCGGTCAACTGCATATTTTGAACTGCGCAGGCCAGGGCCTCGACGTCCTCCACCTCGGGGATCTTCGGGGAGAGGCCGGGTTGCACCGCGAGGAGGATGGCATGCGAGGCCTTCAGCGGAGTGCTGGCGAGCTTCTCCAGCTTTTCCGACTGCTGCTCTTCTTTCGGAATCACCGCGGCATACAGGGCCGGGAGCCCTCGTGACAGTCGTTGCAAACCAGCACCGGTGAACACCTTAAACCGCCAGGGCTGGCTCAGGCCGTGTGTCGGCGCCCAGTTGGCATTCTCAAGGATCTCCGAAATGATGGACCGGTCGATGATCCGCCCACTGTATTGCGGGGGTTTAACCGTCCGGCGCCCCCGGATCAGGCGGTGGACAGCTCGCACATCAAAGGCCTCTTCCTGATCATGCATGTCGGGCAGGAATATAGCCGGAGGCCTTGGCAATAGCGAAGATATCCGGGGCCTTTTTCGCCCGGAATAGCCCCGTTACAGGATGGCCAAGCGGGATTTTTCTTTGACTTCACTCAGGCAATTAGGGCATGTATTCTGGTTGACTGACTGACCACGAGACTAAGGTTTCCAAGATGATCTTCTCAACAAAACACCTGCTTTGCCTCACTGGATGCCTGGCCGCTCTAACCGCAATCACCTCCTGTACCCAGGTGGCTGGTCCGAATCGACGACCGGTCCAGGGTATGGGCCAGAACCTGGAAGGTCCAGCCAAAGCCCCCGCATCGCCGAGTGCAAAAGGCTCCTACCTGGCAAAAAGCGATGCCATTTCCTTCGAACTCAGCACCGTCAACCCCGATGCCGCAAGCGCCGTGATCCAGGCGGTCGAAGGCCAGGCCTTTCAGCAGGCCTTGCAGGCCCGCTACACCAACGACGATCACGGCCCCTGGATGGCGGTTCTCAAGACCGTGGACACCCTGGCAATGCCGCGGGAAGCAGCCGTCATCGCCACCTTCCACGCGCGCTCAGCAGCCCCGTACAACGGTGCACGCGACGCAATCATCGGCTTCTATGTCTACCGGGAGGATCCCTGGCACCAGTTGACTGCGAACCGCATCGTCGTGGATGACCAGTGGCGGGAGTACTCCGTCATCTTCACCCCGGATCAGCGTTACCAGGCCGGTGAACTCAGTGTGGCCTTTGATGTCGGGCAGAAAAAACAAACGGTCGAGATTGGAAATATTCGGCTCCGGGATCTCGCCATCGAACCCGACGCGGAAAAAGCTGCAACGTCTTCAACCTATGCCGGACGCAGCATCCATGCCGAATGGCGCAAGGCCGCCGCCCAACGGATCGAACAGCACCGCAAAGGTCCGATGCGCATCCGGGTACTCGACACCTCCGGAAAACCTGCGGGGAATGCCCAGGTCAGCTATGCCTTGAAGCAGCACGCCTTCAGCATCGGCACCGCCGTGAATAAACGCCTGGTCGTCCACCAGGACACGCCGGATTATCAACGCTACGCAAGAGAGGTTACCGGCCTGTTTAACAAGGCGGTCCTGGAAAACGGCATGAAGTGGAACCAGTGGGACAGCAGCTACGCGCCCTTCCTCAAGGAAGACACCCTGAAAGCCGTCGCCTGGCTGAGCGAAAACAAGCTCACCATCCGTGGCACCGCATTGGTCTGGCCGGGCTGGGACAAGCAGAATCCCGCCGGGCTGAAGAACCTGAAACCCGTCGAGCTCCAGCAGCGGGTGGATGATCACATTCGCGACCTCGTCGGCATCTTCAAGGGCCGTGTCAGCGAATGGGACGTGGTCAACGAGTCACGTACCAACAAGGATTTCACCCGGGTACTCGGGCCAAACACGATCCCGCGCTGGTTCAAGCTGGCGGGAAGCATCGACCCCCAGGCACGGCTTTACCTGAATGACTTCGGCATCCTGAACGGTTCCGATACGGCGGTGACCGAGCTGGAGAACACGGTGAAAGCCATCCAGCAGGCGGGGGCGCCCATTCACGGTATCGGGCTGCAGTCCCACTTCGACAGCTACCTGCCCTCCCCCGAGCGCATGCAGGAAATCCTCGATCGCCTCGGCAAACTCGGCATCGACATCCAGGCCACTGAGTTTGACGTCAACATCGCTGACGAGGCGACCCAGGCGGATTTTACCCGCGACTTCGTAACCGTCCTGTTCAGCCATCCGCAAGTCACGGGCATCACGCTGTGGGGCTTCTGGGAAGGCCAGCACTGGAAACAGGATTGCGCCCTATTCCGCCGAGACTGGTCGATCAAGCCAAATGGCCAGGTCTTCCTCGACCTCTTCAACAAGGAATGGACCAGCAAGGGCAAACTGGCGGGCGGAACGGCCAGCGCCTTCTACGGGGAGTACGAGCTGCGCGTAAGCCATGGCGGCAAAACCAGCAGCCACACGATTTCGCATAAGGCGAACGTACAGGAGCACATCATCGACCTGGCTAAGCCGGGCAAGCCCAGGGCGATCGCCCTCCAGCAACCCCTCCCGAAGCCCGTTATCAAGCCGAAGCAACCCAAACCCGTGGCGCCGGTCATTCCACCGGT
>JAPYUI010000022.1:0-26033 GCA_029936175.1 Kiritimatiellia bacterium | reverse complement strand
CGTATAGACATCCTCCCGCTTTTTCCTAGGCAGGACCCCACGGATTGGGTATCCTGTATGCATCATCTGACGGGGTACTCGATGAAGGCACGTATTCTCATAGAAGTGATTGTCGTCCTGATGTTGGGCATTATCGCGTACAGTACGTACCGCACGTACCGCAAGCCGGATGCCAAGGATACGATCGCCCAGGCCCTCCCCGAAAAAAAACCTACCCGGCTCAACCAGCTCATAAAGAAATCCAAGACCGCCAGGCCCAAGGTGAAAGCCCCGCTGGGCGATCCGGCACAGGACTTTACCCCCGAAGCCACCTCGGTACAGCGGGAAGCGGAGCCCATCCCGGAAATCGTGGAAACCACGCTCACCGGACGGATCCTTGATGGCACCGGCCAACCCATCCAGGCACCGGTGACGGTGTACAGCACCACCTGTCATTTCACCGGTATCTCGAGCAACGGAAACTTCAGTATCGTCGTCCAACCGGGCCTATGTATCGTCGGCGCACAGCGAACGATTGGGGAACACATCCTGGAAGCCCAGCCCATGGAAGTCGTGATCAAAGAGGGTGAAGCGAATCCGCTCACCATCATCATGCCCGCCGAGTTGATGGGCACGGTCGGCATCGACCTGGTCCTCCACGAAACCTACGCCGAAGTCACGGGCGTAGCCCAGGGGAGCCCGGCTGCTCAAATCGGCATTGAACCCGGCCATTTGATTTTTGAGATTAACGGCCACAAAGTGGCCGGCCTGAGCCAGGACGACATCGCAGCCAGCCTATCCGGGCCGGTCGACGAGGAAGTCCGAATGCTTATCGTCGTCGAAGCCGCAGATGGGACGCTGCGGGAAATCCCGGTCGCGCTCGGCCGGATCGTGTTGCCCTGAAGGCGCGCCCGGCCCGGGTGCCTCAGGCGGATTCAGCTGTTCCCGCTTAAGCACCTCGCCGCAGGGTCCGGTGCTAAGCCCTTGCCTCTTTGCGGATGTCACGCTTCTCCTTGGCCCAAATCAACCAGATGGTGATCTCAAACAACACGTACAGTGGAATCGCCAGCATCATCTGCGTCATCGGGTCCGGTGGCGTCAACATCATGGCCAAAAAGAGTAAGCCCACCATCACGTGGCGTCGTTTTTGGCGCAACTGGGTTGAATTCACCAGGCCAAGATAGCCAAGGACAAACAGGACCTCCGGCAACTCAAACGCAAGCCCGAAGCCCAGCATGAGCTTGAGGCAGAAGGAAATATAGTCGTTCAGCCGGATGACATCAAAGCCGGCGCCAATCCACTTGGCAAACCCGAACATGATTTTCACCGCGAAGGGCAGGGTGAAAAAGTAGCACATCGCCACCCCCAGCGCGAACAGGGCCACGGCAAAGCCCGAGGTCCCCACGATAACCTTTCGCTCCCTCTCTTTCAGCCCGGGAAATATGAATCGGCAGATGGCAAAGATCATGAAGGGTGCGGACAGCAGGATACCACCCCAGAAACCAACCGTCAGGATCACTTTGACGCTCCCGGTCATCTCGAGAATATTCAGGATCGCATCGGGATCATACCGTTCATCCATCTCAAGGATGCCGTTTCCGTTTGCGTCGTGCCCGTTCATGCGCAAGGGGCGATACAGCAGGCTGAGAATCTTGTTCGTCAAGGGAAGGGCGATCGCGAGGCCGATACCGAGTGCCGCAAGGCAGCGAAGAATCGTTTTCCGAAGTTCTTCAAGATGCTCCAGGAAGGTCATCGCATTCGGGTCGGTCGGGGCATCGTCGTGATGCGGATCGTGCTGATTATAATGATCGTCGTGGTAATGGTCGTCATGATAGTGGTCATCGTGGTACGCATCATCGTGATCCGGGTCATGGTCCTCATCACGGTCGGACTCATCCTCCTGCGCCGCATCAGCGGACGGCGTGTCATCGCTGGGCGAACCGTCTGCGGCCGCCTTCTCGGCAGGCGTTACCAGGGATTCGCTCTCGGACGCACCTGGGGATCCACCTTCGGTCGAGGCCCCACTTTCGGACTCCGGACTGGATTCAGGATGATTCAGGTCGTCGGACGAGTCAGGCTTCGAATCATCAACCATGTGTCGGCGGGTCCTTTTCTGATGCCTGATCCGCCACGTTCGGATGGGCTGGTAATTCCGCATCGTCAGCTACAACAGGCCCTGGAAGGGCCTCTGCCGCCACGGCACCGCGCGCTACCGTCGATTCCCCACCCGGTTTCGGCTTATCGGCCTGGGGGAGAACATCGTCTTGGGAGGCGGATTCGGTCGGCGTGTCCGCGCCTTCAGCCTCCGGATCATCCGCATGGGAATCGTGATATTCGTCCCCCTGATCGTCCGTGTAGTCCGCATCGTAATCATCCCCGTCCGCAGGGTCTGAACCATGCCCTTCACCGGACGCCTCCAGGTTCGTCAGATCCTTCAGGTCCTTGCTCACCTCGGCCGTCGCCTGGCGGATTTCGTAGTCGGCATCCATCATCTGGCGCTTGAAATCCCAGGAAGCCTTGCGTAATTCCTCCATGATCCGCCCAAACTGTCGTGCAAAACCGGGCAGACTCCTCGCTCCAAAGAGTAAAACCACGGCCACAAACAGCACAAAAATCTCCAGGCTACCTGGCGAGGTTCCCAGAAAACCAATCAACGATGGTAGAAAAATAGCCATATTCTCAAAAACCCGGCGATAACTAACCCTAGCAAGATAACCTGCACCAGCGTAAATTTTGATAAAAAATCACTTGCCTATCGCGGGAAAACCCGCAAAAGCTTGGCGTTTCGCTGAATCGGGCTGGCAAAACGCGTGGACATTGCGATCAAAACAAATTCACGCTATACTGCTTTTAACAAAAATCGGCCTTTTATCAAAATCCTTACCGTGGTGGAGTAAACTATGTTTCTGAACGTACCTACTGAAATCGCAATCATTCCGGGCTTCCAAGGCCCGGGCGAATTGGTGATCATCCTCCTTGTTGTCCTCCTGCTCTTCGGCTCCACCAAGCTCCCCAAGCTCGCCCGCTCGCTGGGGCAGAGCATCAATGAGTTCAAGAAGGGTAAAGAAGAAATCGCCCGGGAGCTCAAGAAGGGTGCGGACGAGGTCAAGGCCGAAGCCGACGAAATCAAGGACGTGACCGAGTCCTAGGAGTCGATCACCGAAGGCACTATACGGCTCTCCCCGGAGAACCGCTTTTCTTTTTCCCCGATCCAAGGCTGCGCCAAGGCGTCGACCCACTGCCCCGCACTGGACTTCGTTTTAGCTTTTCTGCCCACGCATTTTTCCGCCAGTGACCGGTTCCCACGACCCACCCGGGGATCATCTTGGCCGCTGGCTTCTTCGGAACCACAACGGCCGGCCTCGGCGCGGGCTCGCTTTCGGAGCCACCACGGCCGGCTTGGCTACCGGCTGTTTCGGAGCCACCACGGCCGGCTTGACTGCCGGCTGTTTTGGGGCCGCCGCCGGCTCAGCGATCGCATACAGCTTGGACTTGGTCGCGATGTACAGCACTCCGTTCGCCGCACTTGGCGTTGTGTAAATCGAGGCATCCATGGTCACTTCATTGATCTGCTTGTGCTCGCGGCCATGCTTCAGGATGCAGATGTCTCCATCTTCATCGCCGATGTACACCTTGCCATCCACGACCATCGCAGAGCCCCACACCGCCGCGGTCAGGTCTTCCTTCCAGACCAGGCTACCGTCCTTCTCATTGAGGCAGAACAGGTAACCCTCCAGGTCCGCGATGTACACCAGGCCATCTTTCACCGCAGCCGAGCTCATCGTCCGGCCAAACTCCTTGTTGCCAATGTGCCATTTGACCGCGGTCGCGGTAACGTCGCCCTTGCCACCGGCATCAAGCTTGTAAAAGTGGCCGATGCCCGTGCCGTGCTCCGGATCCTGCCCCACGCCGAGATACACGTGGCCATCCTTGAATACCGGCGTCGAGATGATGTTGTTCCGGGTACCGTACCCGCCCAATTCCCATACCGAGTCGGAGGGATTCATGTTGAATTTCCATACCAGCTCACCACTGGCAGGGTTTAATGCGTACAGCCAACCATCCCCGCCCGGGTTCAAGACCAGGCCCTTGCCATTCACTTCGCCATAGGCCGGGGACGACCAGGAACCGTGCAGGACCTGTCCGACCTCAAAGTAATCCCAGAGCAGCTCACCCGTCTTCTTGTTAAAGGCCACGAAGTTGGACGCCTCAGGCGAAGGCAGGTTCAGATGACCCTCATCCACACCATTACCGGCCACGATAAAGACCGTGTCGCCCTTCACGAACGGGGAAGAGGTCGCGAGGTTGTGGGGGAAGACCCCCAGCTCCTCGATCAGGTCGTACTTCCAGACGATGTCCGCCTTCGTATCACCCTTGTACTGCTCATCCTGGTAGCCGTCGTTTTCACCGTCAAGAAAGCCCTCGGTATCACAGCAAACCATCTCGCAGCGATTGTTGACGAAGTACAGGCGGTCACCGTCGACCCAGGCGGTGGAACAGATGCCCTGCAACGGCCAGTCGCTCACGCGGCCGGCAGCCAGCTTGTCGAAAATCGCCTGCCAGAGGAATTTCCCGTCGGACTCGCGGAAACACATGATGTTGCCCTTGTCGCCTTCGACCTTGGGATCGCGCAGGCTCTCGTTGTTGGTTCCGACGAAGACTTTTCCACCGGCGATGACCGGATTCCCGTAGCTCTGCGAGCCGAGATCCGCAACCCACTTGATGTTCTTTCCGGTCTCGATGTCCCATTCGGTAGGGAGGCCTTTTTCAGTATTGTTGACCATGTTTCGACCGGGTTGGCCGCCCCAGCCGGCCCAATCCGCGGCAAAAGCCGGTCCGGCCAGCGCGCAGCACACGATTATTTGAATAACGTTCTTCATAGTTTCTCTCTACTTGTTTTGTGTTACATGCACATTATCGAAAAGGACCTCGGTGCCCGGGGATTTTTCGGTGATCATCCGCGAATAGGCATACAGCCCGGGGCTTCCATCGTAGTTGGGCGAAGGGTCTTTCATCTCGATCGACCAGGCTTCCGGCTCCGGGGTGCCCCGCACCCATATCCTGGCCCGGACCAGTCCCCGCCCGTCCTTGACATCAGCACTCAGCTTGACGGTGTACCAGGTATCGGGCTGCCAATCGAATTCCACGTCCTTCTGGATCCGCGGAATCGCCGCCCAGCTGACCAGGCGAATCACCTTCTTGCGCTGAATATTCCGGGTCGCGGTGAAGATGTAGCGGGCATTGATCAGTCCCATATCCGGGATGAAGCGCTTGCGCTTGGAGAAGCCAAACATATCGGCCTGTACCGTGTAGCCGGTCGGGATCGGCGGCAGCATGTAGCAACGCAGTCGAGCAAAGGGCGGCGAGGGCATGTGGGCTCGCTTGCGGAGCACCCGTTCGCCCTCGTGATCGGAGCCAATCGCCTTCAGCTTGGAGGAGATCCAGCCACCGGGAGGGGCCCCGTCCGGCGTATTCGTGAAGTCCTCCGTGTAGGGCAGGTTCTGAAATACCCGGATGCGTGCGGTCGAGGCCAGGTCGCCCTTTTTCGCAGTGACCACGCCGGCCTGGATGCCCGAGTCCGCCGCCGAGGTATATTTTCCGTTTCCGGCATCGGCCAGGGTGAGCCCCTTGAGCTCGTAGCTGTCCGCCTGGCTTTCACCCACCAGCTGACCTTTCGCATCGTAGCTGCGTACGCGAAAATTAAACGCACCGCCCGCCCAGACCCAGGCCTCGGCGGGAACCACCTGGATACGCGTCACGGGTCCGGGCTTCGCCTTCGGAGGGGAAGAGGTCTCGTCCGCGGCCGTACGGGTTTTCGCAGGCTTTGTCGAGATGCAGAAGAGCTGGGACATCGTCGGAAGAATCAAGCGGCCGTGGGCCACGGCCGCGGTGGCGAATACCTCGTCCGGCGAACCGTCCGGCAACTTGAAATGAACTTCGCTGATCCGCTTCGCCCCGCCGGGGGTCAACGCAAGGATACTCCAGGTTCCGCCGACGTCCCCGACGTAGAGCTTGCCGTCGGCCAGGACGGGAGAGCCTTTACCTTCCTTACCGTAATTAAAGAGCCAGGCTTCCTCGCCGGTTTTGGCATCGAGACAACGCAGGTTCGCGGAATTATCCGCGACGTACAACTTGCCTTCGTGAAGTACCGGGGACGTGTAGCCTACGCGAAGGCCGATTTGCTTCCAGATAACCGCCCCCGTCCTTGCATCGAAACAGAAAACGCCGCCCATCTTGGTCTCGCCGATATTCTCTTCGCTGTGCGATGCGTAGACTTTGCCATCGGCGTAAACCACGGAGGAATTGAGGCCGCGCTTGCTGATTACGGTCGACCAGATGCGCTCGCCGGTATTGACCTTGAGCGCGATGACCGCGCCGTCCGCGATGCCCGCGAAGAGGGTGCGAACCCCGTCCACTGTCGCAACGACCGGGACCGAGTACGTGGTATCGAGCGGCTTGCCGCTCGGCTCGGAAATCCAGACGATCTCGCCCGTGAGCTTATCAAAACCGAAGAAACGATGCAGGCCCTTCCCGTGCGGACCCCAGCTGCTGCTCAGCGAAGAGAGAATGACCAGGTCGCCATCAACCACCGGGGTATTCGTGCGACCCCCGTATCCGGAGATGCGTCCGATCTCTTCCGTAAGCGACTGCTCCCAGAGAATTTTCCCGTCCTTGTCGAAACAAAAGAACTTGCCCTGGATTCCATGTACATAGACGTTGCCGGTGGCCGGATCACCGGCAAGATTCGCCCAGGCCATCCGGAGCTCGACGATGTCGGTGAGGAATACATTGAAGCTGTGTTCCCAGATCGTCTTGCCCGTATCGAGCTCGAGACACATGATGCGTTCCTTGAGGGTCACCCCTTCGCCGAAGCGGTTGAACACGTAAACCCGGTCGTTCATCACCAGGGGGGCCGTGCGGGCACCACTCTTCGGTACGTGCCAAAGAAGATTCAATCCATCCTGGCTCCATTCATCCGGCAAACCGGTCTCCGAACTGACGCCAGCCTGGCCTGGCCCCCGCCAGTGGTTCCAATCAGCCGCGTGCAACCAAGGTGCGACCAGGACGCAACCCAACCCCAAAACAATTAACTTCTTCATAGCCACAACTCTTCCCTAGGAATTAAGCGTTGAATAGAACCCGTATGCGGACCCAAACTTGACGGAGTTTCTACGTAAACAGGTAAAAAAAGCAACCGTTAAACAGCACCTGGCCATCGCGATGCGGGGGGCATTCTCAAGCATCCTGTCGCGAACGCTGTCCAGCTAAACATACGTTTATGCGTGTAAAACGCGCTCAAACACAACCCGGAGCTCATCCGGAATCGGGATTTTCTTCAAGCCCTGCCCGGGAACCACTTCGCAGCAGACGCTGGTCGTTTTCCCGGTCGCCATCAACTCCCCATCCATGCGGACATCACAACGATAGGTGATCGAAGACGTGCCGATCTGCTCGATCGTCAATGCTGAATCAAAGTCATTCTCAAACCGCAAGGGTCGCTTGAAGTCGAACGAAGACGACACCCGCGGCCAGGAAACATGACACCCGCCGATATCCATGCTGATCGACATACCGATCGAGCGGAAAAAGGCATGCTCAGTAGCCTCCATGTATTTAAAGAATTCACTGAAATGGACAATACCGGCCATGTCCGTATGCGCGTATTCGACCGTCAGGCGATGGGAGAAGTGACTCATGGGCAAAGTGTGCCCTGCCACCGGGATTCCGTCGAACGGAAAATGGGGTAAATATATTCCGAATGAAGCGATCCGGTATCCGCCTGAGGCGAAATGCGGTGCCGGGTGCGGTCTTCACCGGGGAAGATCCTGCCGACGGGGCTTTCCAAGGCCGGTGAGGTGTGTAAACCCCGAAGCCGCCTTCCTACGGCAGCGAAATCCGCATGCGATAATTGCGCAGGGGAATCAGGACCGGTTCGAAGAAGTTCGTTACCGACCCACTCCCCGGGATGGACGCCGGAAGAAGGGTACTCCAGTCCCCATTCACCAGGTCATCCTCGACCTCAATCTGGTACAGGCGCTGCGTGCTCGTCGGGAAACGCAACCCGACCTGGGGAACCGGTGCATCAAAGGCGATCGAGAGTGAAAAAAAGCTCAGCGGATCATTGGGATCGGTGTCGGTGACAAACTCGTACGCGTTGTCCAGGGTATCGTTGTCCACGTCATTCGTTCCGGCCCAGGAACTGGTGTCCCCGAAGTGGAGGATCTCCCAGTCATCGGCCAGGCCGTCCGCGTCCTCGTTTTCCAGGAGAACCACCAGCACCGGGTCGCTGCGCACCTTTTCCCCGGCTGAATTCTGCGCCTCGGCGTACAGGCTCAGCGGCCCGGACGGGTACGCCCCGGTGTCAAAGACCTGGGCCGGTTGTGCCTTGCCCTCGACGAAAAGAACCAACGAGGTGATGACCCCGGCCGGCGTCACGGCCGCGAGCTCGGTGCTTAGCAGGTGGTGCCGGATAAAGGTCTGGCCCGCTGGAGGCCATACGACATCACAACTCATGCCGTGGTTGTCCACGACGACGGTAAAATTGGTTTGCCCCTGGGTGTGCACCGCGCTGCCCTCGTAGGCCACGATTGACATGGCATGCGGCCCATCCGCCAGGCCCGTCGTATCCAGGGAATAGAGTGCGTTCAGCACCGGCTGCCCGCGGGTCAGGCTAAGCAAACCGCGCGCGGCCATCTGCGCGGCATTGGAGCCGAAGGTCCCGTTGTAGTCGGTATCGGCAAAGCCAAAGCCGGTGACATCGAAATGTACCTCAAGGGTGGCGCTCTCCCAGGTGTTCGTGTTGGCGAAAAGTTGAAATTCAGCGCTGTCCTCGCTCTCGTCATTCACCAGGGCCCGGGCCGTACAGCCTTCCGGTATCTGCAGGTTGGTATCGGTGTTGATGGCATCCATCAGTCGGGTGACCATGTCCAGGCGGGTGTCACCGGGCAAGCGGCTGACCACGTGGGTAAAGACAAGGCCATCCAGGCGCTTGATGGCGGCGAACAGGGAATGACCAAAGGAGGGATTGCCTTCCACGCGCAGGGCTTGCCGCGCGCGCACAGGGGTTTCGAACAAGGTGCCGGATAGGGCCTGCACCTGGATGGTCTGCCTCGTGGCCGAGCCGATCTTCGCTTCCGCCGAATAGGCGATCCCGGCACCCGGCACGCCCAGGGCCTGCTGCTTGAGCAACAATCGATCGGCGTGACTTTCGGCATCCACACCCAATCCCGGCGGAAGGGCCAATGCGGCCTGCAAGCCCGCTGCGATATCTGCCAGGTCGTCATTCGTTTGAACCGTATAGCCCCGCGTCGTCCCGTTCACGGTCGCTTCAACAATGTTCCCCACCGCGGGAACGATATTGGTCACGGTGCCGTGAAGCAACCCATCGATATAAAGCTCAATCCGGTCCACCCAGCGCTGGGCCTCGGTACTCGCGGCTGAAATGTTCAAATCCAGGTTCCCGCTCACCACCGGGTTCACCCCGCCCAGCACGGACACCACGAGCGGAATGGCATAGGGCTGACAGAGGGGGTCGCCCAGGACGATCCCCTGGTAGGGATGGCTCAGCCCCTGGTAATAACTTTCCCCCATGCTGAATCCCCGGGCATAATAATAATGCGTCAACGCCGCGGGGAATTTATTCGTGAAATTGCAGGGCTCAACAACCGTGCCGTACGAACCGACACAGCCCGCCCGCAACCATTCCTGGGCCGAGGTCTGGCTGGGTGCCGGGTCGATCAAGCCGCCGTACGAAGTTAGATGGTCGGCCAGGGCGCCGGGCACATAGGTATTGCTGTCGATGAAAGGGGGTTGGGGAAGTCCGGTGACACAGGCCAGCACGTTGCTCTCGGAGACAATGAAGTCAGCAAAACGAAACTCCACCTGGACGGTCGGCTGCACCAGGCCCTGCATAAACTGAGCTTCGTCGAACTGCGGCCATCGCACATTGCGCGCGGCATCGGACGTATAGAGATAATACGCGTTCCCGCCGGGGACGGAAAAGTCGGCGCTGACGCTACGGTCGATCACGGTCTGCGCCTCCGCCAGGGTATCCAGGGTCAGGATGGCAGACAGGCGATATCCATTTGTGTTTGCGGGCTCAAAGGAGGTCTCGGTTCCCGCGTACTCGTTCAGCGCGACCGCTGCCAAATCACAGGGCGTGGCCAGCGAGTAATCCTTGAACCCATAATAAAACGTAGAGGTGAGTCCGTTTTCCTTGCCACTGGTCCACACCCGGTAGGGACGTCGGAAGGTAAAGACAAAGGTGCTGATCTGGTCGGCTAGCCCATGGGTATCCAGGTAATCAAGTGCGGGAGCCAAGACCGTAGCCCCGTAGACACCGAGCGAGATAACCGGGTCAAAAGGCACGTCCAGATGCAGGATATGGTTCTCGGGAATCCCCCGCGCATCGGCGTAATAGCGTCCGATCTCGAGGGACTGGGTCTCGTTATTGTTGACGATAACCAGGGTCTGCATGGCCCCCCCGCCCGCTCCCACCCGGACGGCAAACACGGTTGTAAGTAGCCATAAAGCCTTTAGAATACACTTCATCCTGCGTTCACCTAAGAAGATACACCGGATGGCTTACAGGATAAAGTGCCCGAGGGCCATCGATAATAAAGCCAAGCTGTACTTGACCTGTAGAGGCCGGATACGTAGGTTTTCGCGTTTTTTCAGGCAACCACTCTCAGGAGAGACCACGCCATGCTCGAAGATACGCAGGAGAATGTAGACGACATTATAGACCCCACAGCTGAAACGGCTTCGGAAGAAGCCGAAAGCGAAACGACGGGCAGCGATGAGCCCGCTTTTGCTATCCTGTTCGAGCTGGACAATCTGATCGGGAACGCACGCTACGCA
Source organism: Kiritimatiellia bacterium (assembly GCA_029936175.1). Taxonomy (GTDB): domain Bacteria; phylum Verrucomicrobiota; class Kiritimatiellia; order SS1-B-03-39; family UBA6053; genus JAPYUI01. Next base: position 15,194 of record JAPYUI010000022.1, on the reverse strand, counting down.
GCCTTTGAAGTGCTCAGCGGTATCCTGAAGGAAAAGAACATCACCTTTACCGGCCCGCAGTTTGCCCGGTACTGCCTGTTCTCCAAGCCGCAATTTTACATTGAAGCGGTCCAGGAAGCTGTCGGCGCCAAGAAGTTATCGACCACGAAGCTGATTGAAGACGTGGAAAACGGTATCGGCCTCCATCTCAATTCATCCAAACCGGATCTCCCGGGTGGCCTCAAGAAGATCATGGAGAAGGCCGAACCCCGCGGCATTCAATTCGCCGCCGTCAGTTGCCTTCCGCAAAAAATTCTCAACGCCTTAACCTCCAAGCTCGATCTCGAAAACCTCGGCATCAAGCTGTTCACCTTCAAGGATGTGGACCGTCATTTCCCCCGCGCCGACGCCTGGTTGCGCGTGGCCAAGGAAATGGAGGTCGATCCGCGTAGCTGCCTCGTGCTCGGAACCAGCCAGTACGCCTGTAAGTCGGCCCTGACCGCTGGCATGCGCACGATCGCGATTCCGGACCCGCTGACGGGGTTCCAGGACTACGGCGGCGCCTTGATGGTCGTCGACAATCTGGACGAGATTGACCTCGACGAATTGTTCGAGTATCTGCCGGAGTAACCGGGCAGCAAGGTGCCGGTAGTACCGGCTTTTCACAAGACATGACCGCGCCGATCGATCGCCTGCTGGACATCATGGCCACCCTCCGTTCAGAGAACGGGTGTCCGTGGGATCGCGAGCAGGATTTGACCACCCTTAAACCCTACCTCATCGAGGAAGCCTATGAGGTGCTGGATGCAATCGATCGCGGGGATGTCAACCAACACAAGGAAGAGCTCGGCGACCTGCTCCTTCAGGTCGTTTTCCAATCCCAGATCACGATGGAGGACGGCCAATTCGCCTTCGATGATGTGGCCAACGCGATTTCCGACAAGCTCGTCCGGCGACACCCCCATGTATTCGGCGACCTCGCCGTTTCCGGCTCCGATGAAGTGCTGAGAAACTGGGATGCGATCAAGCGGGAAGAAAAAGCCGAGGCCGGCAAGTCCGAGTCGGTGCTGGACAGCGTACCCCGGGCCTTACCCGCCCTGATGCGGGCCCACGAGCTGCAAAAACGTGCCGCGCGGGTCGGCTTCGACTGGCCAGACGCTGCGGACGTGCTGCCCAAGCTGGACGAAGAACTTGCCGAGGTGAAAGAGGCCATCGCATCCGGGGATGCCCCGGCCGTCGCTGAAGAACTGGGCGACCTGCTCTTCGCCGTGGTCAATTTCGCACGCAAGAAAGGACTCCGTTCCGAGGAGCTTCTCCAGGCCGCAAACATGAAATTCAGCCAACGCTTTCACGAGGTGGAAGCCAAGGCCTCCGCAAGGGGGCTGGACATGAACCGCATGAACCTGGAAGAACTCGACGCCCTCTGGGACGAAGTAAAGGCCGAATCACGGACGTGAAATACACGGCCCATCAGTTCCTCACGCTGCTGTTCATCATCGCCTGTATCGCTTGGACCTTCCACGAACCCTATGCACCCGGGCGCGCTTCGCAGGCTGTTCCCGCCAACGCGGCCTTTTATTCCCGGCATGTTGATTTCGCGGGACGGTGGCAAACACTCATGGGCAACCCGGCCATTCACGGGGCCATCGTAGCTGCGGGCATGGAAGAAAAGAAACTCAAGGACCTCGTGGCCGACTCGAGCACGGCCCAATGGGTCGACAAGCTCGCGAGCGACGAAAGCGTCATCGCCTGGGTTCCCGCCATGGGCCATCACCGGAAGCCCGCTTGGTTGATCACCTCCTGGATCGGCGGACGCGGGCAGCAGCTGCGCTATCTTCTCGCGATCGCAAAGCCCAGGAAATTCCACCCGCGGAAGCCCTATCGGGGGCGAAAGATATGGAAGATTGACCTCGGAGAAAAGCCCGGAAAACCCAGCCTGAGCGTATCCATCGCCGAAGGCCTGCTGATCGGCTGCTACAGCGAGGACCCTTTCGCCATCCACGCCGCCATCGACAGCCTCGACGGCTTAGAGCCCGACCTGGGTGACCGGCCTCAAGGGGCCCTGAACCAGCTCAATACCTGGGCGGGCGATGCCCGCGATCACGGTTTCCTGAAACTGCCTTCGGCGACCTTTCCCCAACCGGGCTTCTTTCGCGTGGACCAGGTGAGCAAACGACACCTATCCGGCTCCATGCAGGCTGCCTGGCTGCATACCGACCACCCCGCCTTCACCCCCGAGCACGGCATCGACCAGACCCGCACCCTGCTCGGTGATATCCCCCTCGGGGTCATGATGGTGCCGACAGACCTCCTGGCCGAACTCTGCTCGTTCAAACTGCTCTCGAGTAAAGCCCAGAAGTATGGAACCCTGCTCAATCACATCCCGTCCAAGAACATCACGCTCGCCCTGCTCGGTGACGAGTTCAAGGGCAACATGAAGGACATTGGCATTCCCTCGCTGGTCCTTGCGGTGAAATTAAGATCCGTGGAGCAGGGGCCCAAGTTTGCCGAAGCCTGCATCGAGACCATGAACGGGCTGCACAAACTCGACCTGCGCAGCGAGCGGGTCACCGGACACGCGCGGCCGGTCTTCGCCCTCCAGGGAGCCGGCGACGAGGTGTACAGCTACTTCCGGGGAGATGACCGGGCGGGCTACGTGCTGCTCGACGATATGATCGTGATCGGCAGTCACCTCGGGCCCCTGCGCCGCCTCGCCGACCGTTACGACACCCCCGTCGCTGAATTTGAAGCCCGGCAGGGACGCTGGCTGCCCGAGCTTTTTCTGCATCACAACAATGGCTTCCTCTGGATGGACGCGGCCAAAGGCAGCAAAGCCGTGCGCGAAGCGATCGCCGCGAACAAGTTGCGCCTGCTTTTTGATGATCCGATCGAACACCGGCAGACGATCAAGAAATGGGAACGCACCGGAAAATGGCTGAAGCAGGTCGAACCCGTCGAAACCATCCGCCTCTGGCACCGCATGGACGAGGGGAATAACCAGATTCGATTTTCCCTTGGCGTGCCCCCGCACAGCTAGGGGAGCCGCTGTTTGGGTGGGACAGGGCAATCCGCCACCGTGAAACGGCTCACCGCCATCAAGGGGCCCCGAATGGGCCGCATCGGTGCGACAAAGGAGCCTGGAGCCTGCGCGACACGAAACGGACTCCAATCTTTCCGTCGGCGGCCAAATATGAAATAACCATCCCATGCTTTTCTGGCGCTATGCATTGCTCATCCTCGCCAGCCTGGTCCTGGGTGCTCGGGCCGGGTTCATTGAGGAATTTGCCGACCGGACGATCATTCACGTCACCGTCCATGACTGGCTCTGGGACGAGCTCGATCCCATCCGCACCGATACGGGTCCGCGTGCCAACGCGGCGGCGGTCAAAGCCTTCCGGGAGAAGTTTCCCGGGATCTACACCGAGCGATACAAGCAAAAATACGGCTGGGACCGGGTCGAGGTCCGTATCGAGAAGTTTTCCGGGATTAAAATCGAGGGCATCGAGTCCGACCTCCTGGCCATCGCGGGAAAAATGGCCCCGGACATTATCTACCTGAACTTCCGAAAGTCCGACACCTACATCCAGCAGGGTTTCCTTTATCCGCTGAACCGCCCGGAGGATGCGTACTTCACCGCGATGAGCGAGGAGGACATCGCCTTTCGTATCAACCCGAAAATCCGGCCGGTGATCGACCGCAAGGGTCCCGGCGGCACCTACGTCTGGGCACTTCCGCACGGCGGGGCCATCGGCAAGGTGTTGATTTATAGGAAGGACCTCTTTGACGAGGCGAAAATCCCCTACCCCGATAAAACGTGGACATGGGACGACCTGTACCAGGCCTGCCGAAAACTCACGAAACCCCACCAGGGACAATACGCGATCGCCCTGCGCAACGTGAAGCACGAATCCTGGCGCTGGCTGGATTTCCTTTTCGCCTCCGGCTCGCAGGCCATGCACTACGACGAACCCAGCGACACCTGGGAAATAGCCTTCGACAACACGAACGCCGTCGAGGCCCTGGATTACTATGTCAAACTCTGTACGGAGCCCTGGCAGGACGCCGAGGGCCGGAAGCGACGCGGTTATGCGTATCGCGACCCAAGTTACACCGCGGCCAACCAAGCCTGGAAAAATGGCAGCATCGCGATGCTGCTCGGCACGATCCAGGAAGACGTTTTTGCCCGGACCTTCGATCCGACCGCGGTCGGATTGGCACCGATGCCCATCGGCCCCACCGGGAAACGAACCGCCGCCTTGAACAGCAAGATGCTTGGCCTGTTTTCCGAGATCGAGCATCCCGCGGTGCGCGACGCGGCCTGGGAATTCATCCGGTATTACGGCTCCGAGGAGGCGACCGAGATCAAGACCCGCATCCTCGTGGAAGGCGGCCTCGGGCGCTTCGTCAATCCGACCTACTTGAGAAAGTTCGGCTACGATGAGCTTATCCGATTCGCCCCTCCCGGCTGGCAGGAGACCTTCGAAATCGCCATCAGCGACAGTGAGCCCGAACCTTACGGGCGCTTCGCCAACCCCGTCTACGACATTCTTGACCGGCCGATCAAGGCGGCCAATGCGCTGGCACGGGAAGACCGGCTGCCCGAAGATCCAGGCGCGCGCAGGGCCGTCCTCGCCGGGCTCATCAAGGAGGCAGCCGGGGTCGCACGCAGGGAAATCCTGGACGAGCTGCCACCGGCGGAAATGAAAAAGCGCCGCGTCGGTGCCGGGGTGTTTATCCTCGCCCTGCTCGCCCTGTTCGCAATCGTGTTCCGGATCATCGTTAAATCCTTCACCCCACCGGGGGATAAAGGGAAACACGGGGGTTGGCAGTTTCGCAAATACGGGCACGCATACCTACTCCTGCTCCCGGCCATCCTCACCATCCTCGTCTGGCAATACGTCCCCCTCCTCCAGGGCTCGATCATGGCTTTCCAGGATTACAAGGTCATGGGCGGCTCGGACTTTGTCGGGCTCGACAACTTCGGAAACGTACTTTGGAATCCCGAGTGGTGGGCCTCCGTATGGAACGCGCTTCGCTACAGTTTCCTCATCGTCGTGCTGACCTTTATCCCCCCGGTCATCCTGGCAATCCTGCTCCAGGAGATTCCCTACGCGAAGATCCTCTTCCGAACGATTTATTACCTGCCCGCGGTGATCACCAGCCTGGTGGTCATCCTGCTCTGGCATTCCTTTTATGCGCCGACCGAGCAGGGCGCCTTGAACCGCCTGATCATGCAGGTGCCGGCCTGGGTTTTCCTGCTGGCCGGCGCAGGCCTGTTCTGGATCTGTGTCCTGTTTTCCCGTCGACTCAAGCGACTGGACAACTCGCTGGCCTCCTGGCTGTTCATCGGTGGCGGAGTCCTGCTGTTGGCGGCCTGCTACGGCCTGGCCACGCCCGCACTGAACAAGTCGGGCGTATCCTTTCCCGCTTCCCTGCTCGCGACAGCACCCGAACCGTATCACTGGCTGGAAAGCCATGCCTCGGCGATGATCGCCTGCGTCATTCCACTTTTCTGGGCGAGTATCGGCCCCGGTTGCCTGATCTACCTCGCGGCCTTGAAGGGGATCGCCGAAGAACTTTACGAAGCCGCCGACATGGATGGTGCGACCTTTATCGACAAGATTCTGTTCATCGTCTTCCCTATTTTCAAACCCTTGCTGATCATCAACTTCGTCGGGATCTTCATCGGCTCCTGGTTCTACGCCGGCGCGAATATCCTCGCGATGACCCAGGGCCAGGCGGGAACCGAAGTCGCGGGATTACATATTTTCTACCAGGCCTTCATGTTTCTGAAATTTGGGCCCGCAACGGCCATGGCGTGGATCCTCGGGTTTATGCTGATCGTGTTTACGATGTACCAGCTGCGTATCCTCTCGCGTTTGGAATTCAAGACGACGGGAGATAAATAGTGCCTATTATCGCCCGTATCGGCCGCAAAGACCCCAAGGTTATCGCCCTGATCAGCGCCCTCTACATCGTGCTGATCATCGGTGCAGTCACCATGGTCTACCCCTTCCTGCTCATGATCGCGGGGAGCACGAAAAGCAACCTGGACGAGAAGGAGTTCACGATCAGGCCGGGGTACATGGACGATGAACAGAAACTCTACCAGAAACACGTCGAAGGTATCTTCAACGAACGCCTGGACATCATGCGGGCCACCTACGACATCAACGTCGGGAGTTTTGGTAAACTGGAAATGGCTGAGTCCCAGGAGGCCTACGTCTCGGACTGGCGTACATTTGTCGAGTCAGGCGTACTGCCGGAATACAGCTACACGCTGGGCTACCTGTACACGCCGCTCAGTCGAACCAATCCGAAAACCCTGCGCGACTTCAAAAAGCAGATGATCCGGAAATACGGGACCATCACGGAGATGAACATCGCGATGGACACGGAGTTCGTCAACTGGAACGCCTTCGAAGTCAGGCCGGAATATTACCTGCCCCGACGGAACCAGTACCTGAACTCCCCCTGGTACAGGGAAATCCAGGCATTCAAAAAGACCCAACCCATTGATCTCCGCTACCACTTCAACGCCGAGGGCTTCTATAAACACAACTTCCTCCAGGCCATGTACACCAAGAACCTGAAAAACTATAACGAGCAGCATGGCACGGCTTATTCCTCCTGGGAGGAAATTCACCTCACCCGCCGCCTGCCGAAAGGATCCACCAAGGAACAGGAAGACTGGGAAAACTTTGTTCGCAGCATGCTCAACCTGCTCTGGGTCCGCGTGGAACCGGAAGCGACGCCCGCCTACCGGGAATACCTGCTGCGCAAGTACCGGGACATCGACGTGCTCAACCGGAATTACCGGACGAGCTACCGGCGATTCGACGAAATCCCCTTGATGGATGAGCCGCCAGGCGGGGGCGTACCGCTAAGTGACTGGGACCGCTTCCTCTCCGGTTGGACCGATCCGGAAACGGGCAGGCAACATCGACCGGAGGCGGAACATCTCCGCGTGCACTCGGTGGAGTTCATGTTTCGGGATGCCATGCTGGCGGAGCACTCGCTGGACGAGCGCAATGCGGCCTGGGGCACACATTACACAAATTTCCTGGAGATCCGACCTCCGCAACGCGCCCTGCACCGACAGACAGGGACGCGAAAGGCGATCCGGGACGAATTCACCACGCGCAATTACAAAACCGTCATCGACTACATGATCCTCCACGGCCGCGGGATCTTCAACACGGGCATCTATTGCCTGCTCGCCGTCCTCACGGCACTCATCGTCAATCCCATGGCCGCCTACGCGCTCAGCCGCTACCGCCTACCGAATACCTACAAACTGCTCCTGTTCATGCTGCTTACCATGGCCTTCCCCCCCATGGTCACCCAGATCCCCGTCTTCCTCATGCTCCGCGATTTCGACCTGCTGAACACCTTCGCCGCACTCATCTTGCCGGGGATGGCCCACGGCTATTCCATCTTCCTGCTCAAGGGTTTTTTTGATTCATTGCCCGACGAACTCTACGAGAGCGCCCAGATGGACGGTGCCGGGGAATGGACCATGTTCTGGACCATCACCATGAGCCTGTCCAAGCCGATCCTCGCGGTGATTGCCCTCAGCGCCTTTACCGCCGCGTATTCCAACTTCATGTTTGCGCTCCTCATTTGCCAGAGCGAGAAAATGTGGACACTGATGGTCTGGTTATTCCAGCTGCAGCAGCGCAGCGGACAGGGCGTGATGTATGCATCGCTGATCATCGCTGCGATTCCGACCTTCATTATCTTCGTGTTCTGCCAGAATATCATCATGCGCGGCATCGTGGTGCCGGTGGAGAAGTAAGCCCGGGCTGAGGCGGCTTGCCCGCCACGACCCACCCAGCCATCATCGTACCCCACGAGCACCACGACTTTGGATTAGGATTTCACCCGGGAGTATGATTAGGAGGAAGAATGGCCCTCATCGAAAACAAGAAAGCCGTATTCTTTGATTTGTTTGATACCCTGGTGAGCGTGGGGTGGGTGAAGGAATACCCTGACACCGCCCTTAGCCTGGGTATTGATCGCGAGGCTTGGAACCGGCTCCTGCTCGACCAATCGCCAGAGCGCCTGTCTGGTCAAATGACCGACCCGGTCGAGATCATGCGCTCACTCGCACATACCTTTAACCCGGGCATCCCCATGAGCCTCATCAGGGAGGTCACCGCCACCCGGATACGCCGTTTCGAGCGCGCCTTGGAAATCGTTCCCCGGGAAACCATCGAGCAGCTCACCCGGCTCAGGTCCCTCGGCATCAAAATCGGGCTCATCAGCAATGCAGATGTCGCAGAAACCACCGGTTGGCCGGGTTCGCCCCTGGCCCAGCTTTTCGACACCGTCGTATTCTCCTGCGAAGTCGGTCACGTCAAACCTGACCCGGCCATCTACCATATCGGCCTGAAGCGACTCGGCGTCGAAGCCTGCGAAGCCCTCTTCGTCGGTGACGGCGGATCCAGCGAGCATAAGGGTGCGCGGGAAGCGGGCCTGACCCCGGTGCTCTACACGGGAATCACCAAGGACACCTGGCCCCAACGGATCGAACAATGCCGCAACCAGGTGGACCATGTAATCGTTGATTTCGCAGCGTTGTACAGCTGACCACCCGGGCCCCTGGTTACACCACGGCTGCGGGGAGTACCCGGCTGATTAAAACTGAAAATAAATGAACGGATGGAACTGCTCAGGCGCAAACAGCCACGCCACACCCGCCATGACCGTCAACGCAAAGGCGGTCCAGGCGCGACCGGGCTCCAGGCCGAAGGCTCGCTCCCAGCGGGGGCTTAGCAAAAGCAGATGACGACCAACGACCAAGCCGATGCAGCAGAGGGTCATCCAGGGGATCCAGGTAATTCCTTCGGCAGCACTGACCATTCGCACCAGCATCCCCCAAAACTGTTCCAGGCTGCTTGCGCGAAACAATAACCAGCCCAACATGACAACCGTCATGGTCAGCAGCCAGTTGAACCGACTAGCAGATGCACCCATGGGCTCGCGGGAGCACTTCGTCGCCCAGAAACGATACCCCGCCAGCCAGGCACCATGCCAGGCCCCCCAGATGACGAAGGTCCAGGCTGCACCATGCCAGAGGCCTCCCAAGAGCATGGTCAGCAGGAGATTCAGGCAGGTACGCCTCCTCCCCTTACGATTTCCCCCAAGGGGAATGTACAGGTAATCGCGCAGCCAAGTGGACAGGGAGATATGCCAACGCCGCCAGAATTCGGTGATGCTCCGCGACAGGTAGGGATGTCGGAAGTTTTCTGAAAAATCATAGCCGAGAAACCGCGCTGTCCCGATCGCCATATCCGAGTAACCGGAAAAATCGCAATAGATCTGCACGGTGTAGGCGACCAGCGCCACGAAGAGGGTCAACCCTGAGAACTCGGTATACTGCGAAAAGGTGAAATCGACGAAGCCCGCGAGCTGATCAGCGATAAAGGCCTTTTTGAATAGACCGCGTACAAACTGTCGCGTCCCGGACCCCGCACGCTCCCAACTCAAGCGGGGTCGCTGGTCCAGCTGTGGCATGAATTCCGCCGCCCGCACGATCGGGCCCGCCACCAGCTGTGGGAAAAAAGAAATGTACAACGCCACATCCCGCCATGAATGCGTGGCGGGAATATCCCGTCGGTAGACATCCAGGGTATAGCTCAGGGCCTGGAAGGTGAAAAAACTGATGCCAACAGGAAGAACCAGGTCCAGGGCGGGCACCCGCATGCCCCAGCCATCAACCGCTGCCTGCACGTTCTCGAGGAAAAAGCCATGGTACTTGAACACGCCGAGTCCAAGCAAGCTGAGTCCGATGGCCACACCGGCAATCCACTTACGCGATCGGTCGTCTTCCCGGTGATCGAGATAGCGGGCCGCGGTATAGTTCACCGTAATACAGGCGAGCATCAACCCGACAAAACGCACATCCCAATATGCGTAAAAGTATAGGCTCGCAATGAGCAGTACCCACTTGAGTGCTGCGTGCGAACGCAGCAACGCACAGGCCAACAGTACAAGGCCAAAGAGTAGAAAAAATTCAATCTGTGTGAAGAGCATCGGACGGAGAGGTGAGAGCATCATAAAGAGCGCGTGCAACCAACCGGTGACCAGCGGGATTCAAGTGCCCCTTGGTGGGATAACTATTGGCGAAACCACGGGCCAGTGTCCGATCCTCTCGGAAGGCCGCAGCAAACGGCTCAGCGAGATTGACCATGCGAATTCCTTCCCGGGCAAAGGCCGTGGCACAACGTTCCGCGAGGGCCGCGTCCAGATCATCAAAAACCAATACGCCCTGCTCAAAGCGCGGCACCTCCGGACAATACAGCAGGACCATCGGCTTATCCGATGCCGCCTTTAACCTCCGGGCAATATATCGAAAGTCATCCCCCACATGCATGCTGGCGGGCTCATCTATCGGCCTAGGGACGGGACCCGGGGCAAGCCGCAAATTGCCCAGGCTGCCAGCCGCCTTTCGCCGGGCCTTGCGCAGGATACTCAAGCGCAAGGCATCTACCCGCTTGTTGCGCGGGGAGCTCACCCGCCCGGGCCCGGCTTTTGGATCCGGCTCAATGCGAAAGGTCGGCTGGGAAAAGAACCGGGCGCGCTCCTGTGTCGGCTGATCCGGCAGCAGATCCCGCAGGTTGGACACAAGGATCACCTGCGCCTGGATATCCGAGAAGCGCCTGGCGTAGGCCGGCATGGCGAGGAGGTAATCCGCCACGCTCTGCCCGGAGCCACCTACGCCCAGGACCTGGACTTCGTATCCGTTCCGTGTAAATATCTGGGTGGCCACCGCGGCCATTTTTTTATCGTCCGAAACCTGCAGCGCCTCGACAAAGGAATCCCCCCAGAGCAGGACCGAGAGGGCCCTTGTATCCACCTCCGTTCGTCCGGCCATCCCATCGGCTCCGAACCGGGTCAACGCCCAACCTTCGCGATGCCAACGCACATGGCTTCCAGGCTCGGGAATGAATTTCTGCAGGTCTTCACGCCACACCAGGTGCACCATACTGGAGCAAAAAACCGCCCCGATGCCCCACAGTGCTAACAGGCCCGCAACAAGGCCTGTCAGCGCTCGCCCCCAGGCCACCGGCCACGGTGAGTACGGAACAGCTTCAGATTTCGGCACAGGGTCCACCGCGACATATTGAACAGAATAATCGACGGGACAAGCCAGAAGGGCGTGGCCCTCCGCCTGGATCTGACTGAGGGCCCTGCCCTGGGCAGGCAAATCGGAAGGCAAGCGACCCCGATCATGATAAAACACCTCTCCGGCGTGACCGGGACTTCCCGTGAATATTTTTTTATTGAACCTTCTTCGTTGATGCGAGAGGGTATGGGGTTGGATAAACAGCAATAATTTCGCATCTTTTTGTATGAGTAATCAGATCATAGCGGGCTTTGAACTCCTCGAACCTATCGGGGAGGGCGGAGCGGGATCCGTCTACAAGGCGCGCCAGGTTTCCCTTGACCGCATGGTGGCGATCAAGATCCTCACCGACCAGCTGGCCAACAACCCCGCCGACGTCGAGCAATTCAAGGCCGAGGCCAAGGCGGCCGCCCAGCTCAAGCATACGGGCATCGTTTCCGTATATGACTTCGGCGAAGAGGACGGGGTCTACTTCTTTGCCATGGAGTACATCAAGGGCTACAGCGTGGGCGACTGGCTCGAACGCAAGGGCACCATCTCCGAGGAAGATACGCTCAAGGTCGCCGATAGTGTCTCCGAGGCCCTCGGCTACGCAAATGAACGGACCGGACTGCTCCACCGCGACATCAAGCCGGACAACATCCTTATCGACGAAGACGGCACCGTGAAGGTCGTGGACCTCGGCCTCGTGAAAACCATCCATACCGAGCAAGGCAGCGAGGAGATGGAAAACATGTGTACCCCGAACTACTGTTCGCCACAGCAAGCCAATGCCGCCTCGGACCTCGACTGTCGCACCGATATCTATTCGCTCGGCTGCATGATCTGGCACATGCTGACCGGGGCCCTGCCTTTTGGTGACGCTGAATACAGCCCGCTCGAGGTACTCGACCTCCAAGTCGATGCGCAACTCACCGATCCCCGGTCGATCACCCCGGGGATCAGCTCCGCCACGGTCCGCCTGATCCAACGCATGCTGGCAAAGGATCCCGCCCATCGGCAGCAGGACTGGCCCGAGGTGATGAAGGATATCCGCCTGGCCATGCATGGGCGCTCACCCGCCCAGGCCCTGCCGGAAGGAAGCCGGAGCACGGCCGACTACGACACGCAGCATGACGCGCCCAAGACGGCGGCTCCGCGTCCGCAAAGTGGACGGATCGTCAAGGTAAAAAAAGAGGCCCTACATCAGCAGCACGCCCCCCCTCCGCAAAAAGAGAGTGGTGCACCGCTGGCCATCCTCAGCATCTTCATCGCCCTCGGGGTGATCGCGGCCGCCATCGTGGGTGGCCAGTATGTCATGAAGAAACAATCTGCAAAGGCCGGGCTGGAGCAGGAAGCCGCCGCGGCCCTGGTTTACCAGGAAGCCCTCGATTACGAGCAGCAGCATCCAAATGAATTCGATGCAGTCCTCGCCCACTTTAAAGCGGCGTTAGAGCAGACCGCAAGCACCCCATACGCTGAAAAAATCCAGGCGGATATCGACCGCATGACAAGGAAGCATGCGAGTGACCGCGCGGACGTGATCAACGGACTGAAGGACCAGGCCGCGGCCGAAATCGCCGACGAGGATTATATCAGCGCGATGAACATCTACCGCCACTACACCGGGCCACTTGCAGCCGAAACCCTTGATGAGCGCAAAGAACTTGCCGAGGCCCTTGAACCAAAAGCCCTCGAACAAGCCAAGCGCCAACGCCAGGACTTGATTGACAATTTGCCCCCCAAGGTACCGCCCCTAATCCCACCGCAGCCACCTGAGCCCCCGGAGGAGGTTTGGCCCGCGGAATATATCGTCCTGCGCGACCGCTTTGCAGCGACCATCTTTCCCGCGGATCAAGCCTACCTGGTCGAGCTAAGGCGCCTTGTGCGACGCTACGAAGCCGATCTGCACGAGGTAAAAATGCAGGGCCAGAATAACGGCATCCTCGATATCGTGGTCGCCGTAGAGAACGAACAGGCCCGCATTAAAGCCGAAGGCACCCTCCCCCGCCGGATGCGCCAGGATGTACCCGCCACCGTCCGCGTGGTCATGGCCATGGCCGCCCAGCAACGAGCCAAGCTGAATGCCGCACGCAACCAAAAGCTGTCGATGGTGGAGGAAACGCATGCCAAGAACCTGAAGGACCTCATCCGCAGCCTGACCGTGGGAAATCGCATCGACGAGGCGGAAAAGATGAAGACCGTGCTCCAGGCCTTCGAGGAGAATGGGATTCCGACACCAACCCTGCTCGAGTCGAAACCGGACGTCGAATCGAGCCCCTGAAGTTGACCCTGTGGAAAACGAGAAGTTGTTCCGACAACCCTGCCCGCTTCACGCGGGAGTTCTCCTCCTCACCCGGGCAGGGGATGGCCAGCCTGCTAAAAAAATCTTTGGGCACGCCATGCGCCTGAATCACCGGTCCGGGGGCGGGTCAAGCCCCTTCCGATTGTCCGACCTATTCATTAACCCCCTCCCGATCACAGGAATACTCCCGGAAAAGCTGACATGAGCAAGACCTGGCGGGTAGCGGGGATTAACTTCGACCACTTTCACATGGGCGACCTCCTGCGCGAGGTCTTCGACCATCCGCATGCGGAAATCGTGGGCATTTCCGACGAGCGACCGGAGCGGATGCACCCCGCAAAAGACAATTTCAACATCTCCGCGGACCGGATCTTTACCGACTACCGCACCTGCCTTGAACAGGCGAAACCGGATCTCGTAATCCTCTGCCCGGCGGCCTCCGAGCACGGTGCGTGGACGGAGAAAGTCGCGCCGTACGATGTACACGTACTGCTGGAAAAGCCCTTCGCAGGATCGCTTGCCGAGGCCGACCGCATGATCGCAGCCATGGGGAAAACGGGGAGGCAACTCGCCATCAACTGGCCCCTGCGCTGGTACCCATCCCACGTCACGGCCAAGCGCCTGGTCGACGAGGGCCGCATCGGTGAGGTGCAGGAAGTGCATTTTTACGACGGCAATCGCGGACCCCTCTACCACACCGCGGACAAGGTCGAGGTCACACCGACGACCGAAATGAAGGCGGAAAGCTGGTTTTACGCGAAGGCACGCGGGGGCGGATCGCTCCTCGACTACCTCGGCTATGGAACCACGCTCGGCACCTGGTATCATGGCGGCAATGCGCCGGTCGAGGTGACCTGCATGTGGGATGAAACCGCGGGACTGGAGGTCGACGAGCACAGCATCACGATTTGTCGCTACGCAAAGGGCCTGTCCAAGTTCGAGACGCGCTGGGGAACCTTCAGCGACCCCTGGGTGCAACAGCCGCAACCGAAATGCGGCTTCGTTATCAAGGGGAGCGAGGGCACCCTGAGCAGTTACGATTGCGAGGCGACCGTCCGCCTCCAGACCCCGGATGGCCCCGCCGGCGAGGACCTTCCCGTGGACAAGCTGGAGCCCCCGCATCACGCGGCAATCCCTTATTTCATCGATTGCCTCGCCGAGGAGCGAGCGGTGGAAGGCCCGCTGTCGCCCGCGGTCTCGCGCATCGGCCAGCAGATCGTAGACACGGCGTATAAAAGCGCACAGGAGAAGCGAACCCTCCCGCTGGAATCATGACAGCAAGGCCTGTACGCAAGGACGCTTCATGAGCGAGGCCTACGGGATGGATAAAGTTACGGACGCGGCGGGCATTCCGGCCCCGGACATGAACTACCGCCCCCCCATGCCGAAGCGCTATCGGCCGAAAATCGGCCTGGTTGGCTGCGGGGGAATCACGGCCTATCACCTGGAGGCCTACCGGGTACTCGGACTGGAAGTGGCCGCCTTTTGCGACAAGGACCTGGCGAAAGCGACGGAACGCCGGGACACCTACAATCCCGACGGCCAGGTCTACACGGATTACCGGGAGCTGCTGAAGGACGATGCGATCGAGGTTATCGATGCGGCCACCTATCCCGATCCAAGGGTGGCGATCCTGGAGGCGTCGATTGAGGCGGGGAAACATGTCTTGAGCCAGAAGCCCTTTGTCGAGGACCTGGACCTCGGTCGACGAATCTGCGATGCCGCGGATGCAAGAGGAGTCAAGTTGGCCGTGAACCAAAACGGGCGCTGGGCTCCGCATTTCGCCTGGATGAACGCCGC
>JAPYUI010000021.1:4457-37648 GCA_029936175.1 Kiritimatiellia bacterium | reverse complement strand
GCGACAGCTTTAGGCGCCTTGGCGGGCTTCCTCACCTTTTCGACTTTCTCGATTTCTACGACGGTACAGGTCCCGCCGGCCGCTTCGATGGCCGTGCGAGCAGATGCGCTGAAAGCATCCGCAGTAACGTTGAGCTTTATCGTCAACTCCCCCTTGCCAAGAATTTTCACCCCGTCAAAGGGCCCGTTGGTCAGGCCGGCGGAAGCCATGGCAGCCAAGCTGACATCGGCACCGTTTTCAAAGGCGTTCTCCAGTTGCCAGAGATTCACCGGAAGCATCTCCTTGCGGCAATAATTGGTAAAGCCACGGCGCGGAATACGCTGGATCAGGCGAAGCTGACCCCCTTCAAACAACACCTTGTGCTTGTGGCCTGTACGCGCCATCTGCCCCTTGTGTCCCTTACCGGAGGTTTTACCCATGCCGGATCCGTGTCCACGTCCTACCCGCTTGCGACGGTGCTTGGCACCCGGCGTATTTTTTAGGGAATGTAAGTTCATGTTCCTACCCTAAGCCCTTCGCATGGCATCGATTTCCTGCTTTGAACGCAGTTGATCCAAGGCCGCAAAGGCTGCTTTCGTTTGATTGATATGATTGTTGCTTCCCAGAGACTTTGCCAGGACATCGCGCACACCGGAAAGCTCCAGGACCGCACGCACTGCGCCACCGGCAATGACCCCGGTACCCGGACTCGCCGGCTTGATAAGCACTTTGCCTCCGCAAAACTCACCAAAAACCTCGTGTGGGATCGTGCCGTCTTTGCGCGTCACATATACCATTCGCCGACGGGCCAGTTCGTTGCCTTTACGGATTGCGTCCGCAACCTCGTTGGCCTTACCCAGGGCATAGCCTACGCGACCGTTTCGATCGCCAGCCACCACAAGAGCGCTAAAACTGAAACGACGCCCCCCCTTGACGACTTTGGAGCAACGCTTGATATTGACTACCCGCTCCTCCACCTCGCTGGATTCCTTCTTCCGGCCTCTGTTATTAGGTGTTCGATTATCAGTACTAAACGCCATGTTCGTTTCCGTTTCGTGGAATGATTAAAATTTGAGGCCGCCCTCACGAGCCGATTCGGCAAGAACTTTCACATTGCCTGCGAAAGCAAATCCGCCGCGATCGAACACAATGGTTTCGATCCCTTTCGACTTGGCGACCTCTGCAGCCAGGGTCCCCAGCTTCTGGGCCGATTCGCGGTTGTTGCTTGCGCCTTTTAATTCGCCGGCTTGCGTAGAAGTTGCCGCCAGAGTGACTTGCGCATCGTCGTCAATAAACTGCACATAGATATGCTTACAGGACCGATAAACGGCCATGCGAGGGCGCCCCGCGGTACCGCGGATCTTATTTCGAATCCGATAATGCCGCCGACGACGGCCATCTGCTTTGGTCTTTAATCTCATGCTTTTGCCAGCGATTATTCTTCGACTTGTTGTGCCGTAACGAGCTTAGGATACGGCTTTACCCACCTTGCGACGGATGACTTCACCCTGGTAACGAACGCCCTTACCCTTGTAGGGCTCGGCCTTGTAATAGGACCGGATCTGGGCCGCTGCCTGTCCGACCTTCTGCTTGTCGGCACCGGTGATGACTACTTCGGAGGAATTATTTACCACCATATCCACCCCTTCAGGCGGTTCATAATGAATATTGTGTGAAAAACCCAGTGCCAGTACGATATTGCGCCCCTCCATCTGGGCCCGGAAACCAACGCCCTCGATTTCAAGCACCTTGGCGTATCCGTTACCAACACCCTCAATCATATTGGCAATCAGGCTGCGTGCCGTTCCGTGCATGGCGCGGGCAAACTTGGACTCCTGGTTACGACCCACTTTCACTACGCCGTCGACCATTTCAAGCGTCACGCAAGGTGGAAACTCTCGCGAGAGTTCACCCTTGGGCCCCTTGGCGCTGAAGCAGCTACCTTTTACATCGACGGTTACCGCGTCGGGCACGCTTACCGGCTTATTTCCAATTCGAGACATGACTTTAACCTGCGGGTTAAATACCGCTTACCAAATATTACAAAGGACTTCACCGCCCACGTTCTTCTTGCGCGCCTGGCGGTCCGTCATGATTCCGTGAGAAGTACTGAGAATCGCTACTCCCAAACCACCCAGGACACGCGGAATCTCCGTAGCGTTTACATAGTTGCGCAAGCCGGGCTTACTCACCCGCCTTAAACCGCGTATCACCGGGTCCTGGTCGGGCGTATACTTCAGCCACACGACAATCTTTTTCGTGGGAATTTCGCCTTCTTCAGCGAAATCCTCAATGTACCCTTCCGCCTTCAAAAGCCGTACAATTTCAGTCTTCATTTTTGAATGCGGCATTTCCACGGTCCGGTGCTCGGCCATGGCGGCATTACGAATGCGGGTCAACAAATCTGCAATGGGATCAGACATATTCATATCTTACCAACTCGCCTTGGTGACTCCCGGAATTTTCCCGGATGAGGCTAATTCACGAAAACAAATCCTGCACAGTTGAAATTTTCGGATATAGGCGCGCGGCCGACCGCAGCTGCGGCATCGGCTGTACTTCCGGACCCCGAACTTGGGCGGGCGCTGACATTTAATTACCAGTGATTTTTTAGCCATGATTTATATGCTTCCTACCAATCAGTTCTTGACGGCAAAGGGCATGCCGAAAAGGGTCAGTAGCTCTTTAGCTTCCTCGTTTGTCTGCGCCGTGGTGATAATGGAAATGTCCATTCCCTGTGTACGCTTTACCCGGTCCGGGTTGATTTCAGGAAAAATGGTCTGCTCCTCCAGGCCGAGGGAAAAATTACCCCGCCCATCGAAAGAGGTCTCCGAAACGCCGCGGAAATCGCGGATACAAGGTAGCGCGGTACAAATCAACCGTTCCAGAAAATCGTACATCTGCTGGCCACGCAGGGTAACCTTGAGGCCGATAGGCATCTTTTCACGCAGCTTGAAATTCGAGATACTCTTCTTTGCCAACGTCGTCACGGGACGTTGCCCGGTAATGTTGGCGAGATCTTCCGCCAGTGCTTTCAGGTCGTCGCGGTCGCCAGCGATGCCTACACCCATGTTGATGACAACCTTTTCCAGGCGCGGAACCTGGTAACGATTTGCATATTTGCCCTCTTCGAGAAACTTGGGCAAAATCGTATTGACGTAAATATTCTTTATGTTTTCAGGAACCATTATTCAGATTCCTCCTTCTTTTTGTCGTCCCTGGAAGGCTTGGAGCCCTTGGCATCCTTCGTTACCTTCAGGTTCGAGACGTGTATCGATGCCTCGCGCTCAATGATGCCGCCTTCGGGATTGTCCTGGGTGGGCTTCATGTGCTTCTTGATGAAATTCAACCCTTCAACCAGTGCACGCTGGGTCCCCGGGTATACCTGGAGGACTTTTCCTGACTTCGCCTTGTCGGATCCAGCGATGGCGACAACAAGGTCGCCTTTCTTCACATGGCTTCTAATTCTTTTCATTAAAGTACTTCCGGTGCCAATGACACGACTTTCATGAAGTTACGATCGCGCAGTTCGCGGGCCACCGGTCCGAAGATCCGGGTGCCCTGGGGGTTTTTATTGGCGTCAACGATAATTACCGCGTTGCTGTCAAAACGAATCTGCGAACCATCCGAACGGCGAATGGCATGCTTGGTCCGGACGATGAGGGCATCATGTACCTCACCCTTCTTGACCACGCCTTGCGGCTGCGCTTCCTTCACCGTAATTTTTATAATATCGCCAACGTACGCATAACGCTTGCGCTGGCCGAGTACACGGATGCATTGCACGAGCTTTGCTCCTGAATTATCCGCCACCTGTAGTTTTGATTCCTGCATTATCATTAGATAAAATCTTTCGTCCTATAGGACATCCAGCAAACGCCAATTCTTATTCTTGGAAAGTGGGCGGGTTTCCGTGATGCGAACCCGATCACCAACCTGGGCCCTGTTCTCTTCATCATGGGCGTAGAATTTTCGGGAACTCCGGATTTCCTTGCCATACAGGGGATGGCGGGTCCGCCGCTCCACCCTGACCACGATGGTCTTATCCATCTTGTCGCTCACGACCACGCCATCGCGTATTTTACGGTTACCGCGTTTTTCTTGTTCCGACATGGTTATGCGCTCTCGCTTTTCTGCTTCGTATGTTCGGCCTGCAGGGTCAGAATCCGGGAAACCTGCTTGCGAACCTGAACCAACCGGGAGGGTTTTTCCAGCTGCCCAAGGGACTGCTGCAAACGAAGGTTAAAAAATTCCTTATGCGTATCATCCAGGGTGCTTTGCAGTTCCTCTGGAGTCATCTCTCTAAGTTGACTTGCTTTCATGGTGTCCAATTCAAATGATGTCCCGATCAATCGTGTATGCGACGCTGGATGAAGCGGGTGCGCAGCGGCAACTTGGAAGCCGCCAGGCGAAGCGCTTCGCGCGAGCCGGACTCAGGCACGCCGCCAACTTCAAACAAAACCCGTCCCGGCTTGATCTTGCATATCCAATGATCAACATTTCCCTTGCCTTTACCCATGCGGGTCTCAAGCGGCTTCTTGGTATAAGGCTGGTCGGGAAAAATCCGAATCCATATTTTGCCCTTACGTTTCATGTGTCGGTTGATCGCCACGCGGCAGGCTTCAATCTGGATGTTGGTGATCATTCCACGGCCCAGGGCCTGCAAACCGTATTCACCAAAGGCCAGGGTGTTGCCGGAGGTTGCCACGCCGCGGTTACTGCCGCGTTGCCGCTTCCGGTACTTCACACGTTTAGGCATAAGGGGCATTAGACGTGTCCTCCTGTACTTCCGGTTCCTTGCAAATCCAGACTTTCACACCGATTACCCCATAGGTTGTTTCGGCCTGAGTCGTTCCGTATTCAATGTTCGCACGCAACGTGTGTAACGGAATTTTTCCCCGCTTATAGCTTTCACGGCGAGCGAGTTCCGCACCATTGAGACGACCACCACACTCGACCTTGATACCGAGGGCACCCAATTCCATGGCCATCTGCAGCGCACGCTTCATGGCACGGCGAAAAGAGATTCGACGTTCCAGTTGCAACGCAATGTTCTCTGAAACGAGTTGCGCATTGAGGTCCGGTGTCTTGATCTCCTTGATCTCGATATAAATTTCCTTGCCGGTCATTTCCGAAATCTTTTCGCGCAACTTCTCAATATCCTGCCCTTTACGGCCGATAACGATACCCGGACGCGCCGTATAGATCGTAATGCGTGCACGATTCGCGTAACGTTCAATAACCACATCCGGAACCGCTGCATCTTTCAGCTGCTTCATCACCATTTCGCGAACCAGAAGGTCCTCGTGGAGCAAGTTCCCGAAGTCTTTTTTATCGGCATACCAGCGCGACCGCCAGTCCTTGGTAATAGTGATCCTAAAACCAATTGGATTTACTTTTTGTCCCACGTTTACGTACTCCTGAAACTTAGTCTTCGTCTTTGCTTAAAATAATTCGAATGTGACTCGTGCGCTTGGCGATCGGCTTGAACATGCCTCGTGCGCCATACCAGCCGCGGCGTAAAATGGGGCCGTCTTCAACCACCGCCAGTTTGACCACCAGGTCTTCCGCAGACAAACCGTTATTGTGTTCGGCATTGGCAATGGCCGATTTTAACGTTTTACCAAAAAGCTTTGCCGCTTTCCGCTCACTGAAATCAGTAATATTCAGCGCTTCAGAGACCGGTCTACCCTGGATTTCCCGAGCGAGATCCCGTGCCTTCTTGGGCGCAATCCGCGCATATTTTGTTACCGCTTTAACTTCCATCAGAATCTTCGCTTTTATACGGAATAACCCGAATGCCTCGCAGGGGCTTTTCCGTGTCCTTCAAAATTTCAATCACCGCGCCGGACAGGACTGAGCGCACATCAATCACGCGTACTCTTCCTATCCCTTGACCCTCCTGGACCAGCGAGAACTGCATACCCGACTTAACGCCGGATTC
The DNA here is from genome assembly GCA_029936175.1 of Kiritimatiellia bacterium. Classification (GTDB taxonomy): domain Bacteria; phylum Verrucomicrobiota; class Kiritimatiellia; order SS1-B-03-39; family UBA6053; genus JAPYUI01. The sequence continues at coordinate 31,725 of JAPYUI010000021.1, read as the reverse complement.
TGCCCCGATATCCAAGATCACCATGTTCAAATCTCCTTGAAAATCACTTACCCGACCATCAAAAAGTGAACGATTAGATTTCGTTGCAACTCTCACGCTGGGACCGACTTCTGCAGATTCGTCTCTGACCATTTGTCGGTCAAACTCGGCCTGCATCCGGGCCAAAGAAGCGGACAACCTAGCGACTTGTTTTTGATAATCCAGCTTTTCCTGCAATAATCTATCCTGCTGCTTCAGAAGCTGTTTTACGGCTGTCTGGGCCTCTTCCGCTTCAATCAGGCTGGTTTTCAACGCCAGGTGCATATTCGTTGCAACCAGCTTAATTTCGGCCACTTCCTTCAAATCAACTTCACCCGAAACCACCGGATTGGTGACATCGGTCTCCTGGACCTCCGCCAGCACATTGGTTACGACCAAATTGGTCACTACGATCGCGGTTTCCGTCACCCTCACCTGCTGATTGGTCACCAGCACGGGCACATGCTCCGCGATCTTCTGCAGCCCCCTGGAAACGGACGTTTCCAGGCCAGCGATCTGTTGCTTCAAAGAACGTGCCTGCATCGTACTAAGCAGGCAAACCCCCAGGAGGGCACCAACAAGCAGGATGCTGAAAAGCTTCTGAGAACTCTTTGGCATCATCACCTGGGCGCAAGGTGGGGAACAACCCCGCTCACTTAAGGGTTTTATCCGTGGCTGTTCCGTGACGCTTAAACCCGCGAGTCAGGCTGAATTCACCCAGCTTGTGACCCACCATGTTTTCTGTCACGAAAACATTGATGAATACTTTGCCGTTATGCACGGAAAAGGTATGCCCAACAAAATCCGGAATGATCATCGACCGGCGTGACCAGGTCTTGATGATATGCTTTTTTCCGCCCGCCTGTTTCTCAACCTTCTTGAGGAGTTTCGGACAGACATAGGGTCCTTTACTAATTGAACGTGGCATACCTTATTTTCTCCGCTTGACGATAAATTTATTGGAAGCCTTACGGCGCGAACGGGTTTTCTTGCCCTTGGCCAGCTGACCCCAGGGCGAGACCGGATGTCCACCACCTGAAGTACGGCCTTCACCACCACCCATCGGGTGGTCAACCGGGTTCATGGCGACCCCGCGAACGGTCGGGCGACGGCCCTTCCAGCGCATGCGGCCCGCTTTCCCCATGACTTGATTCATGTGGTCGTGATTGCCCACCCGGCCAATGGTCGCATAGCACTTGACATTGATCATCCGAATTTCTCCGGAGGGCAACTTCAGGTTTGCATATCCACCTTCGCGCGACATCATCTGTGCACCCAGGCCGGCGCTGCGAACAATCTTGCCCCCGCGATTTGGATACAACTCAATATTGTGCAGGGGCAGGCCGAAGGGAATCTTCCCCAGTGGCAAGGCATTCCCCACCTTGGGTTCCACATCCGGACCGGAATAGAGCGTCATGCCGACTTCAACCCCGCCCGGGGCGAGGATGTAGCGCTTCTCGCCATCTGCGTAATGCAGCAAGGCGATATTAGCGGAACGATTCGGATCGTACTCGATGGAGGCAACCTTGGCCGGGATCCCGTGTTTGTTACGCCTGAAATCAATTTTTCGGTAGGCCCGCTTGTGTCCTCCGCCACGGTGACGCACGGTTATGCGTCCGGCCGAGTTACGCCCCGCCTTGGACTTCAAGGGCAGGATCAACGACTTTTCGGGACGATTCGTGGTGATTTCCGAAAAGTCGGAGAGGATCGTAAACCGATTACTCGGGGTCGTAGGTTTTCTTTTCTTAACAGCCATGAATAAATCCTTATCCTGATCAAGTCAGGTCAATACGATCGCCTTCAGCCAGGGTAACCACAGCCTTTTTCCAGGCGGCGGTGATGCCGTAGCTCTGCCGACGTTCGCGCTTTTTCTTGCCTTTGCGGTGCATGGTATTCACATTCGCAACCTTCACGCCAAAGAGCTTCTGGACGGCGTCCTTAATCTCCAATTTGTTCGCGTCCGTTGCGACCTTGAACACATACTGGTTGTTTACCTCGGAAAGGATGGTTCCCTTCTCCGTCAACACCACCTTATGAATGATTAGATTCTCGTTTTTCATCTTGTCATCCGCCTGATGTTGAGGCGGCTTTCTCGCTGGATAACCGTTGTTCAAGCGCTGGAAGCGCATCTTTTGTAACCATGATAAGCGGGTAACGCACCAACTGATAGGTGTTCACGCTGGCCGCCGTGGTGATTTCAACTTTTGGAATATTCCGCGATGCCAGAATGAGGTTTTGATCGACCGCATCGGTAATCACCAACCCAACGCGCACCTCCAGGTTTTTCAGAATAGCCGCAAACTCCTTTGTCTTCGGTTCGGAAAGCGCCAAATTTTCGAGTACAAACACTTGGCCTGCAGCAACATTTTCACTGAACGCGCGCTGGAAAGCCAACCGGGCCTGCCGACGGCTGATCGTCTTGCGATAGTTCCTGGGTTTCGGACCGAAGGTCACGCCTCCCCCTCGCCATATGGGCGACTGACGGAAGCCGGTCCGTGCACGGCCAGTACCCTTCTGTTTCCACAACTTTCGATTGCTGCCGGCCACTTCAGCTTTGCCCAGGGTCGACGCGGAACCCTGTCGCTGGTTGGCCAGGTAAGCGACGACAGCATCCTGGACAGACTGAAGGCCTTTATCAAAGACCAGCAGATCGTCGGAGAGTGTGTACTCACCCGTCTTCTTGCCCTTTGTATTTTTTACCGGTATGGTGCTCATTTCTTTCCTTACGCTTTCTTCGTCGCTTTGCGGATTTGAACGTACCCGCCATTCGGGCCGGGTACAGCCCCCTTGACGAGGATCGCATGATCTTCCTCGCGCACGGCGATCACTTTCAAATTCTGTACCGTGACCTGCTTGCTGCCCATCTGGCCGGGCATCTTCTTGCCCTTAAAAACCCGGGACGGGAAGGTACACTGGCCGATGGAACCCGCTGTGCGATGGTGATGTGAACCATGCGTGGCGCGGCCACCAGCAAAGTTCCAGCGCTTTACGACGCCTTGAAAACCACGGCCTTTCGAGATCGCGGTCACATCGACGAAATGCACGTCCGAGAAGGTATCCACGCCAACGCTGTCTCCGGCCTTTAGCTCGGATTCCGCATCTACGCGGAATTCCTTCAACCGGCGCTGGGGAGGAGCCCCCGCCTTCGCGAAATGCCCCGTGCTCGGCTTATTGACCCGCTGTGGCTTCTGTTCGCTGAAACCGATTTGAACGGCATCGTAGCCGTCCGTTTGCGCGGTCTTTCGCTGTACGACAACACAAGGTCCGGCTTCGATTACCGTAACCGGTACCTGGTTGCCGGCCTCGTCGAAAACCTGGGTCATGCCTATTTTCTTTCCAATGAGTGCCTTCATCGATTATCTCAGATCTTAATTTGGATATCCACCCCGGCGGGGAGGTTCAGTTTTTTCAATTCATCGACTGTTTTCGCGGTGGGATCGATAATATCCAGCATGCGCTTATGCGTGCGTATCTCGAACTGCTCCATAGCTTTCTTGTTCACATGGGGGCTCCGATTCACGGTGTATCGTTCGATACGGGTCGGCATCGGGATGGGGCCTGCCACGCGGGCACCCGTTCGCTTGGCTGTCTCAACGATATCGGTCGATGACCGATCGAGTACACGATGATCAAACGCCCTTAATTTAATACGAATTCTCTGACTGGCCATTGCGCTACCCTTAATAGATTATAATCTTCTCTTTTACATCGTCCGGAACGACTTCGAACTGAACCGGTTCCATGGTATAGTTTGCCCGACCCCGAGTGAGTGAGCGCAGGGCCGTCGAATATCCAAATAATTCTGCCAGCGGCACCAGGACACGAATCAGCTGCACGCCTTCCTGCGCGTCCATATCCTTCACCTTTCCTCGGCGAGCCCCCAGGTCTGAAAGCACATCACCCATGTGTTCATCGGGCGTGAGTACTTCTACTTCCATAATAGGTTCCAGTAGTTGCGGATGCCCAGCCTGCACCGCTTCCCGCAATGCCATCGATGCCGCCGAACGAAATGCCGTATCGGTGGAATCCACGGGATGAACATTCACACCCTGCACCCGCACATGGACATCGACCAACTGGCTGCTCCCCAATACGCCGGTAACCAGGCCGTCTTCGATACCCTGCACGAGGGCATCGTGAAACTCCCTTGGGAGATCGCCTTTCGAAACGTCGATGGAGATTTCATTCCCGGAGGCACGCGGACGAGGCTCGACGGACAATTGAATGCCGGCAAACTGGCGCTTGCCACCAATTTCGCGATCAAACGTGCTCGAGGCCGAGCCTTTTCCCCGGATGGTTTCACGGTAGGCCACCATCGGCTTGCCCGCATTGGCCTGGACTTTAAATTCACGAAACATCCGGTCTTTGATAATCTCCAGGTGCAACTCACCCATGCCACGAATGATGGTCTGTCCGGTCTCGAGATCGGATGCAACCTGGAAGGTGGGATCCTCTTCGGACATGACGCGAAGCGTGTCGTGCAAGGCTTCGCGATCCGCCTGGGACTTCGGCTCTATCGCCATCGAAATAACCGTCTCCGGGAATTCAATCCGTTCAAGTACGACGGGTGACTTCTCCTGGCACAGCGTATCGCCCGTCGTTACGTTCTTAAATCCAACGATGCCGCCAATCTCGCCGGTGTACAGGGCGTCGACGTCTTCCCGGCTATTCGCGTGTAGACGAAGGATACGACCGAGGCGTTCCCGCTTGTTCGTTCGCGGGTTATAAACATTCTGCCCTTTTTCGAGGACACCGGAGTAGACACGCACGTAGGCAATTTTCCCGACGTAGGCGTCGTTTGCGATCTTGAAGGAAAGCGCGCTGAGCGCGGCGTGGTCGCTGGCCACGCGCTCCGTGGGCTCTCCGGTCTTCGGATCTTTACCTACTGCGGGCATGATATCATCGGGTGCAGGAAGATAATCGACAATGGCATCCATAAGCGGCTGGATACCCTTGTTCTTCAAAGCGGAACCGGCAAGTACGGGAACAAATGTGCCCTTGACTGTTGCCCGGCGAATACCCGCTACGATCTCGGCTTCAGACAGGTCGGGGTTTTCCATGTAGGCTTCAAGAACCTGCTCGTCGCACTCAGCCACGGCCTCGATCAAGCGGGCCCGGGAAGCCTCGGCTTGCGCACGAAATTCCTCAGGAATGTCCTGAATATCGATCTTTTCACCCTTGGATTCCTCGTCAAAGGCGAAGGCCTTCATCCGGATGAGGTCAAAAACCCCTTTGAAACGATCTTCCGCACCCCAGGGAATTTGAACCGGAACCGCTGAAACCTTCAATTTGTCAACGATTTGCTCGACCACCCAGTCGAAGCGGGCCCCGGTACGATCCATTTTGTTTACAAAAGCAATACACGGGACCTTGTATTTGCGTGCCTGGCGCCAGACCGTTTCGGACTGCGGCTGCACCCCGGCGACACCACAAAAAACCCCGACGGCCCCGTCGAGCACCCGCATGCTGCGTTCCACTTCAACCGTAAAATCAACATGCCCTGGCGTATCGATAATGTTGACCATGTGCTCACGCCAGTAACAGGTGGTTGCGGCACTGGTTATGGTGATCCCCCGTTCGCGTTCCTGCTCCATCCAGTCCATGACCGCGGTTCCATCATGGACCTCGCCAATCTTGTGAACCTTGCCGGTATAGAAAAGAATGCGCTCGGTGGTGGTGGTTTTTCCCGCGTCGATATGAGCAGCAATGCCGATGTTGCGAATCAAGTGCAGACGACAGCTTCGGCCCGGGGCTTCACGCCCTCCAGCCTCTGCATTCTTCTGTTTCGCTTGTGACATAACCATTGTCATAGTACTTGACCAACGTGGACCCCTCCTGAGACTTACCACCGATAATGTGCGAATGCCCGGTTTGCCTGGGCCATCTTGTGAGTATCATCCCGCTTCTTAACTGCAGCGCCCGTACGGTTGTAGGCATCCAACAATTCATTCGCGAGGGCTTTCGCCATCGGCACGCCTCGACGTCCACGGGAAAAATTGATTAACCAGCGCATACCCAGCGCCAGGCCGCGGTCGCTGTTCACCTCAATCGGAACCTGGTACGTGGCACCCCCAACCCGACGGGATTTCACTTCCAGTTGCGGCCGGATATTGTCGATAGCGGCTTCAAAAATCTCAATGGGATTGCCTTCTGCCTTCTCCTCGATAATTTTAAGGGCATCATAAATGATGCGCTCAGCAACAGAACGCTTCCCCTGCTTCATCATATGAGCAACGAAACGGGATACCATCTCACTGTCATACTTGAGATCGGGTGCGATATTCTTCTTTTGTGCTTTGCGTCTTCGTGACATCGATTAATCCTTCTTGGGGCGCTTACAGCCATACTTGGAACGGCTCTGCTTACGGGAATCCACGCCCAAGGCATCCAACGCACCCCGGACGATGTGGTACCGGACACCCGGTAAATCTTTGATCCGGCCACCGCGCACGAGCACCATGCTGTGTTCCTGTAAATTATGGCCTTCGCCTGGAATATAGGCCGTGATCTCTTCGCCATTCGTCAAGCGAACACGAGCAATCTTCCGCAGGGCCGAGTTCGGCTTCTTCGGTGTCTGCGTTTTTACAATCAGGCATACCCCCCGGCGTTGAGGGCACTGATGCAAGGAGCGTGACTTGCTCTTCTTGCGTATGGGTTTTCGCCCTTTTCTTACTAACTGGTTGATAGTCGGCATAGTATAGTCCTGTGATCAAAAGAGCCGCGGAACCTACAGAACCGCCCCGGGCCTTACAACGTTTAAGTGTCAGATTTCCGATGAATTATGGTCTTCGAGGAATCCATCTCCCAACATTTCCTCGGCGGAGACCGGCTCCCCGAGGTAGTTCAGTTTCAAATTGCGGTACATCTCAAAGCCCGTACCCGCCGGGATCAAGTGGCCCATAATCACATTTTCCTTGAATCCGCGTAGGAAATCCTTCTTCCCAAGTGAGGCCGCCTCGGTGAGAACCCGGGTGGTATCCTGAAAGGACGCTGCAGAAATGAAGCTTTCCGTCTCCAGCGCGGCCTTGGTGATTCCCAGCAGCACAGGGGTCGCTTTAGCCGGGCGGCGGCCTTCTTCCTTGGCCTGCTTGTTGACGTCCTCGAAGTTCAACCGCTCAATCTGTTCACCCCACAGGAAGGGCGTATCACCGCTATCCGTGATCCGAACCTTCCGCAACATCTGGCGAACGATAATCTCGATGTGCTTGTCGTTGATTTCCACCCCCTGCAAACGATAAACCGCCTGGACTTCGTTCACCAGGTACTCCTGGAGTTCCTCGGGTCCACAGACCTCAAGAATTTCATGGGGAACAACCGGACCTTCCGTCAACTGCTGGCCTTTGCTCACATGGTCCCCGTTGAATACAACCACGTGCTTGCCCATCGGGATCAAATGCTCTTCGGGTTCCTCCGAGGTCGCATCACGAACCAACAGGCGACGCTTACCCCGCGAGGTTCCTTCAAATTCAACCACCCCATCAATCTTGGCAATCTCGGCGGCATCTTTTGGTTTCCGAGCCTCGAACAATTCAGCCACCCGTGGCAGACCACCGGTAATGTCCTTGGTTTTCGCCGATTTACGGGGCGTCTTGGCGATGGTCTTACCGGCACTGACCTTCTCCTTCTGACGTACGACCACGTGCGCACCGGCGGGAATCGCATAGCGGCTCAGTTCCTCTTTACCCTTCTTCACCAGGACCTGCGGGTGAAGGTCTTCCTTGTGCTCCATGATGACCGTACTCTCCGTGCCCGTCGACTCGTCAACTTCTTTACGGAACGTTACCTCCTCGATGAAGTCGTGGTATTCAATCGTCCCTGAATATTCCGAGATAATCGGCACGTGGTGCGGGTCCCATTTAACAAAGGCATCACCGCTTTTGACAACGCCGCCATCTGGGACCGAGATCACCGCACCAATCACGGTTGTGTGACGCTCAAGCTCGCGACCTTCTTCGTCGTAAATGCCGACCACACCATTCTTGTTCACTACGATGTTCTGCACGCCTGCAGGCTCACTGGGTCCACCGGCGGGAAGTTCAACATCCCCTCCCGATTTCACCCAGCGAATGTCGTGGTAACGCAGGATCCCGTCATGCTTGGAAATGATTTGCGGCTGGCTCAGGATATTCTGCGCCACCCCACCGATATGGAAGGTCCGCATGGTCAACTGCGTACCGGGCTCACCGATCGATTGAGCGGCAATAATGCCCACGGATTCCCCGAGTGCAGATACGTGGCCGGTCGATGGGTTGAGGCCGTAGCACTTCGCGCAAATACCCCGGCGTGATTCACAGGTCAGACCACTGCGGATCTTGATCTTGTCGATATCGGCCGCGTCGATGTTGTCGGCCACATTGTCGTCAATCACCTGGCCTGCAGCCACGATGATGTCACCCTTGTGCCCCTTCACATCGTGCAGGGACGTGCGACCCATAATGCGCGAACGCAGCGGAACCAATTCTTCATCGCCTTCCTGAATGGGACGAACCTCAATGCCTTTCAGGGTATGACAATCCTGCTCAATAATGATGATATCGTGCGCCACGTCGACCAGCTTACGCGTGAGATACCCGGAGTCAGCGGTCTTGAGTGCCGTATCCGCCAGACCTTTCCGCGCACCGTGCGTACTGATGAAGTATTCCAGTACGCTCAAGCCTTCACGGAAGTTCGCGAGGATCGGCCGTTCGATAATTTCACCGGACGGTTTTGCCATCAAGCCACGCATACCCGCCAACTGGCGGATCTGCTGTTTGCTGCCCCGCGCGCCGGAATCCACCATCACAAAGATCGGATTGAGATGACGCTGGTGATTGTTATATTCCATGGTGCTGAACATGACCTTGGAGATTTCCTCCGTAGCGTGCGTCCAGATATCGATGATCTTGTTGTAACGTTCGCCATCGGTGATCACGCCCTTCTTGTGCTGGCCTTCGACCTTGCCGATCTCTTTACGCGCCGCAGCGACGACCGCGTCTTTTTCCGGCGGGATGATCATGTCGACAATTCCGATAGAGATGCCGGAACGCGTTGCGTGTTCGAAACCCAGTTCCTTGAGGCGATCGAGTACGGCAACCGTTTCTTCGTGTCCGGCAATCTCGTAACACTGCGTGATCAAATCACCGAGCTTCTTCTTGGTAACATTGAAGTTGCTGAAGCCCACGGAATCCGGCCAGACCTCGTTGAAGAACACCCGGCCCACGGTCGTAATAATCACGGAATTATCCTTGTCACCGTGACGCGTTTCCCGCTGGTAGTCCGGGTTCCGATACCGAATCTTCTCATGGATGTGCAAAACGCCTTCGTCATGAGCGGTATGCACTTCATGCGCATCGTTCAGCAGTGGATAGTGCCGGATTCCACCATCTTTGCCCGCGTCCGTACGCTGGCTTATCCGGTCGCTTTGCGACTCGCTGCACATGTAGTAACATCCCAGCGCGATATCCTGCGTCGGAGTCGTAATCGGCTTGCCACTGGAGGGTGAGAAGATGTTGTTGGACGCCAGCATCAGCAGGCGGGATTCCAATTGCGCCTCGATGGAAAGCGGAACGTGAACAGCCATCTGGTCACCATCAAAGTCCGCATTGTAGGCGGTACACACGAGGGGGTGAATTCGAATGGCGGAACCTTCAATCAGGGTCGGCTCAAAAGACTGGATACTGAGGCGGTGAAGCGTAGGCGCGCGGTTCAACAGAATCGTATGCCCCTTGGTCACCTCTTCCAGAATATCCCAGACCTCTTCCGCTTCCCGCTCAATCATCTTTTTCGCGCTTCGGACCGTGTGCACGATACCCAGTTCTTTCAGGCGACGGATAATGAAGGGCTCGAAGAGAACCAGGGCCATCTTTTTGGGGAGACCACACTGGTGAATCTTCAACTCGGGACCAACAACGATCACGGAACGACCCGAATAGTCGACCCGTTTACCCAGGAGGTTCTGGCGGAAGCGTCCCTGCTTGCCTTTCAGCATGTCGCTGAGCGACTTGAGCGGTCGATTGCCTGCACCGGTGACGGCCCGGCCATGGCGTCCATTATCCAGGAGGGCATCGACCGCTTCCTGGAGCATGCGCTTCTCATTACGAATAATCACATCAGGCGTTTTCAACTGGAGCAGGTTCTTCAACCGGTTGTTGCGGTTGATCACACGGCGGTACAGGTCATTGAGGTCGGAGGTCGCAAAGCGGCCGCCTTCCAGGGGCACCAATGGACGCAAATCCGGAGGAATAACCGGCAGCACCTCAAGAATCATCCATTCCGGACGCGTATTGGCCTCCAGGAAGGCCTGGACGGTCTTCATCCGCTTGGTGAGTTTTTTGCGCGTCTGCTTACTGCGGGTAATCTCCATGGCCTCGCTGATTTCGTCCATCACCTCGTCCATGTCGACCGTCGACAGCAGGTCGCGCACACCGGCCGCACCCATCTTGGCCACAAACCCATCGCCGTATTTTTCCACGGCATCACGGTAATCCATTTCATTGAGTAGCTGCTTTTCCTTGAGCGGCGTATCGCCCGGCTCAATCACCACGTAGTCTTCGTAGTAAAGCACGCGCTCCAATGCCCGCGCCGGCATGTCCAGCACCAGTCCGATCCGAGTGGGCGTGCACTTGAAGAACCAGATGTGTGAGACCGGAACAGCGAGTTCAATATGGCCCATCCGTTCGCGGCGAACCCGTGCGAGGGTAACCTCAACGCCACAACGGTCGCAAATGACCCCCTTGTGCTTGATCCTCTTGTATTTCCCGCACGCGCATTCCCAGTCTTTCGTAGGTCCAAAGATGCGCTCACAGAACAGGCCGCCCTTCTCCGGTTTGAAGGTGCGGTAATTGATCGTTTCCGGGTTTTTAACTTCGCCGTGACTCCACGATCGAATGACCTCGGGCGAGGCAATCGCTATACTGGCAAAGTCAAACCCGCGTTGGGGTTCTATTCCGAGAATCTGTTCCGCTTCAGCTGTCGTTTTATCCACGTGTGTCTCTCCGTAAAATCTGGTTCAGGTCCATTGTTCCCTTGGGCTCAGCCCTGGCTGCGTACTACCCGGATATCCAGCCCAAGGCTCTGCATTTCCTTCATCAGCACATTGAAGGACTCGGGTCGGCCGGCTTCCAGCACATTCTCCCCCTTCACAATGGACTCGTAAATGCGTGTCCGCCCAGCCAGGTCATCACTCTTTACCGTGAGGAGTTCCTGAAGCGAGTAGGCTGCGCCGTAGGCTTCCATTGCCCATACTTCCATTTCCCCGAAACGCTGGCCTCCGTACTGTGCCTTACCCCCCAGCGGTTGCTGGGTGACAAGCGAATACGGACCCACTGCGCGGGCATGAATTTTGTCGCTGACCAAGTGGTGCAGCTTCAACATATAGATCTGGCCCACGACCACTTCCTGGTCGAAGGCATCGCCGGTCCGGCCATCATAAAGCGGGGTTTTACCGGTTTCCGGCAGGCCCGCTTTTTTCATATGCTTCCATATTTCTTTTTCGGAAATACCGTCAAAGACCGGTGTTGCCGCATGCATGCCGAGTACGTGGCAGGCCCAGCCCAGGTGGGTTTCCAATACCTGGCCCACATTCATCCGTGAAGGTACGCCCAGGGGATTCAACACGATGTCCACCGCGCCGCCATTCGGAAGGAAAGGCATATCCTCCTCGGGAACGATACGGGCGATCACACCCTTGTTCCCGTGACGACCGGCCATCTTGTCACCGACCGACAATTTTTTCTTGCTGGCGATGTAAACCTTCACGTTCTTGATCACGCCCGGATCGATATCATCGCCGCTTTCAAGCCGATCCATCGAGCGCTCGTTATCGGTCTCGATCTCAGAAAACTTCGAGTTGTATTCATCGATGATGCCCTTGATCTTAATCTGGATCGGGCTCGGATCGATTTCCACGTGTTTATGGGCAGCCGCAAGTTTCCGGAGGAGGGTCTTGGTAATCTTCCGGTTAGCCGGAATGATGATTTCACCGGATTCAGCATTCACGACATCCAGCGGGATCTTTTCGCCCAGCAGGATATTGCTCAGTGCCTCGGTCAAATCCTCGGTCAACTCCGTCATCTTCTGCTTATACTCTTCCTGGAACTGCTTGGCCTGGCGACGTTTTTCACTCGGCGAGAGTTTGTTGCGCTGCGAAGAATGCTTCGAGGAAACCTTGATATCCATCACCATGCCAACGGTCCCGGAGGTAACGGTCAGCGAAGTGTCGCGAACATCAGCGGCCTTTTCTCCAAAGATAGCCCGGAGCAAACGCTCTTCCGGGGCCAGCTCCGTCTCGCTTTTCGGCGTAATCTTGCCCACGAGGATATCACCCGGCTTCACTTCCGCACCCACGCGAATCACCCCATCGTGCCCGAGGTTCTTCAGGGCTTCTTCACCAACGTTCGGAATGTCCCGCGTGATCTCCTCCGGCCCCAGCTTTGTATCGCGGGCACCACACTCAAATTCATCAACGTGAATGGACGTATAGATATCTTCCTTGACCAGGCGTTCGTTGATCAGGATCGCATCCTCAAAATTGTAACCACACCACGGCATAAAGGCCACCATGATGTTGCGTCCCAATGCGAGTTCGCCTTGATCGGTGGAAGAACCATCCGCCAGGATGTCGCCCTTCTTGATCCGCTGGCCAACCTCCACCAAGGGCTTCTGGTTATTGCAGGTCCCCGCATTCGTGCGCATGAACTTGCGCAGCTCGTAGACCTCCACATCTTTGCTACCCCGCTTGGGCAGGTCACCGTCCTTGGAAACAACGATTTCATCTGCGGTTACGCGAGCGACCTTGCCTCCGTTACGTGCAATAACCATGACCCCTGAATCCCGGGCAACCCGTTGCTCAACCCCTGTTGCCACATAGGGTCGATCCGTCTGAAGCAGCGGCACGGCTTGACGCATCATGTTCGCCCCCATGAGGGCCCGGTTTGCATCATCGTGCTCAAGGAACGGGATCAGGCTGGTCGCCACACTGACCAACTGTTTGGGCGAGACGTCCATGTAGTGAATCTTATCCGGTTCAACCTCGAGGAAGTCCCCGCGATATCGAATCATGACCACCTTGTTCTTGAAACTGCCGTCCTCCTTGAGGACCGCGTTCGCTTGGGCGATTACAAAGCTCTCTTCTTCATCCGCCGTCAGGTAATGGACCTTGTCCGTTACCCGGCCACTAACCACCTTGCGGTAAGGGCTCTCGATAAAGCCGAATTCATTGACGCGCGCATAGGAACTCAAGGAGGAAATCAAGCCGATGTTCGGCCCTTCCGGAGTTTCGATCGGACAGATTCGGCCGTAGTGGCTGCTGTGTACATCCCGCACTTCAAAACCAGCGCGTTCACGACTCAAGCCACCGGGGCCCAGCGCGCTGAGACGGCGCTTGTGCGTCAACTCGGAGAGGGGATTCGTCTGGTCCATAAACTGGGACAGTTGACTGCGACCGAAGAAGTCCTTAATCACGGCGGACAGGGCCTTCGGGTTGATCAACTTCTGCGGGGTCAACTTTTCGACCGTTGCATCAAAAATGGTCATGCGCTCACGCGCCAGTCGTTCGGTACGCGCCAGGCCTACGCGACACTGGCCCTCGAGCAATTCACCCACGGTCCGGATACGCCGACTGCCGAGGTGATCGATATCGTCAATCGTTCCTTCGTCCATGCGAAGGTTCAACAGGTAACGAACGGCTTCGATCAAGTCTTCGGTCTCCAGCACACGGGAAACACCTTTTTTATCAAGACCCAGCTTTTGCTGCATCTTGTATCGGCCCACGCGTCCGAGGTCGTACCGACGCGGGTCGAAGAAAATACGCTTCAACATCTGCTTGGCGTTGTTGACACTTGGCGGATCGCCCGGGCGCAACTTGCTGTATATCTCCTTGAGCGCATCATCCTGGGACATCGATGGATCTTTCTGCACGCTCTTGAGGTACAAGCCCTTGTCCCAACTCACGTTTACCAGGTCAATATTCTTGTAACCGGCAGCCTTAATCTGCGTGAGCAGATCGTCGCTCAGTTGCTCGTATTTTCGGGCGATCAAGGTCTCCGAATCCGCATCGACGATATCATCCTTCAGCACGCGGTTTTCGATTTTCTCTTCACTGATCTTCGCCTTGCCACGAAGCGAGAGTTTTTCGAACGTGTAATACACGGAGAGCACTTCTTCATCCGTGCTGTGCCCGAGGGCGCGAAGGAGTGTGGGGACGAGGAACTTACGCCGCCGACGCTTTCGATCGAGATAGATATACATCAAGTCGGACGTATCGAACTGGACTTCCAGCCAGGACCCGCGATCAGGGATAATACGGAAAGAGAACAACCAGGATCCGTTGGCGTGCTCACTGCGCTCAAAGCAGATCCCCGGGGAACGGTGTAGCTGGCTTACGATCACGCGCTCGGCACCGTTGATCACGAAGCTACCCTGCTCGTTCATCAGCGGAATTTCGCCCATGTATATTTTTTCCTGGCGATACTCTTCGCCCTCCTTGAGCCGGAACTCAACATAGAGCGGGGCCGCAAAGGTCACGCCTTCACGCAGGCATTCCAGTGCCGTCATCTTCGGGTCGGTAATCTCGTATTCGACAAAATCCAGCAGGCACTGCCCGTCATAGCTTTCAATCGGAAAGACTTCCTTGAAAACCGATTGCAACCCGATGTCTTTCCGCTGGGCAGGCTCGATATCCTCCTGCAGGAAGTCCTTGTAGGACTTGCTTTGGATCTCAATCATATACGGAGGCTCAATAACCTCCTTGATACTTCCGTAATTTATTCGTTCGGCCATACTGTGTCCTTCAAATTCGCGCACCCTGCTCTGACGGTTCTAAAAACACCCATGTCCTCTACGCCAAAAACGGAGAGGACATGGCTTCAATAGGTTGGATTCAGCTTACTTGATTTCTACGCTTGCGCCGGCTGCTTCCAGCTTGTTCTTGGCTTCTTCGGCTTCCTCTTTTGTAACGCCTTCCTTGACGGGCTTGGGGCAGGTGTCCACGAGTTCTTTCGCTTCTTTCAAGCCCAGGCTGGTCAGCGCGCGAAGCTCTTTAATAACCTGGATCTTGGAATCGCCGGCACCGGTGATAATGACGTCAAATTCCGTTTGTTCCTCTGCAGCGCCGTCGTCGGCGGGCGCAGCGGGCGCTACTCCACCCATCATAATCGGGGCAGAGGCCGTGACGTCGAACTTCTCTTCAATGGCCTTCTTCAATTGGGACAGCTCAAGCACACTGATACCTTCCAGCCATTCCAGGAACTCAGCCGCTTTGCCTTCCAGCTCTACAGCCGGAGCTTCTACTTCTTCTGTTGTTTCTTCAGACATGATGGGTCTCCTTATTCGTTTCTATTTTACCCGCCGGATGGCGAAATTACTTACGCATGGTCGGCTTTTTTATCTTCCAGTGACTGCAGGACGTTGACGAAACCGCCAAGCATACCATGCATAACATTCACAAATTCTGTCAGCGGTGCCCCCAGGGCTCCGACAACCTGGGCCAGCAATATCTCGCGAGAGGGCAACTTGGCCAGTTCGCCGATGTCTTCGGCACTCAGGAAAACACCCTGCATGGAACCCATCTTGACCACGGGCAATTCGCGCTCCTTGATAAAGGCCTGCAGTACCTTGGCGACTTCCGTCACCTCGCCGCTACCGGTAACCATGGCCGTCGGGCCCCTCAGCCCATCCTCCAACGCATCCACGCCGACGTCCTTCGCGACGTATTTGAAAACGCGGTTCTTGATGACATGAAACTCAGCATCCACCTCGCGAAGCGCGGAACGGAGATCCTGTCCCGTGGAAACGTCAAGGCCACCATAATCCGTCAGGATGAGGAATACAGAATCGTCGATGCGATCCTTTATCTCCGTGTACATTGATTTTTTTTCGGGCCTCATGAGTCTTTTCCTGAAGTTGATTCCAACGATCCCTAAGACGGCAGTTCCTTGCCGTCGATACTCAGCCCCACGCCCATGGTGCTACTCATGGCGAAACGCTTGATGTAAACACCCTTGGCCGAGCCGGGGCGGGCCGCGACAACCGCAGCAATAGCCGCCCGGGCATTCTCCAGCAATTGATCGACGCTGAAGGAGAGCTTGCCAAAGGGAATTGCGAGGTTGGCATTCCGGTCCATCTTGAATTCCACCCGACCCGCTTTGAACTGCTGAACCGCCGAGCCGGTGTCTTCGGTAACCGTTCCGGTACGCGGATTGGGCATCAGGCCCCGCGGACCAAGCACCTTGCCAAGCTTACGTACTTCCTGCATCGCCTCGGCCGTGGCAATCGCCACGTCAAAGTCGGTCCAGCCGTCCTTGACCTTCTCGACGAGCTCCATGAAGCCAACTTCTGTCGCACCTGCTTCGCGGGCCGCGTCGGCGGCTTCGCCACTGGCAAAGACCACGATCCGAACGTCCTTACCGGTGCCGTGCGGAAGGGCAACCGAACCGCGAACGCCCTGGTCCGACTTGCCGGGATCAACCCCCAGGCGGAAGGCCAATTCTGCGGTTTCATCAAACTTGGTGCATGAATTTGTCTGGAGAAACTCAACCGCCGATTTCAAATCGAGGGGTTTACTCTTGTCAACCTGCTCTGAAATTTTGCGATGTTGTTTGCCTGATTTACCCATCGATAACCTCAATTCCCATGCTGCGTGCAGTTCCGGCGATCATTCTCATGGCCTGCTCCGGATCGGCCGCATTTAAATCGTCTTTTTTTGCTTCCACAATTTCTGCCAGTTGCCGACGGGTTACATTCCCGACCTTGTCGCGGTTCGGCACACCCGAACCCTTGGCAAGTCCGGCAGCTTTTTTCAGCAGGGCGGCCGCAGGCGGACTCTTCAACTTAAAGGTGAAAGACTTGTCCTGGTAAACCGTGATTTCCACCGGAATAACCATGCCTGCCTTGTCCTGCGTAGCCGCGTTATACGCCTTGCAGAACTCCATAATGTTGACCCCGTGCTGCCCCAGAGCCGGCCCGACCGGCGGGGCCGGGTTTGCCTGGCCCGCTGCGATCTGCAACTTGATGTATCCGTCAATCTTCTTCGCCATTTTTCAGAACCGTATTATTAAAATTTTTCAAATCGGGGTGGATCCACAATCCCCCCTAATCGATGACCTTTTCGATCTGCCAATATTCCAACTCTACCGGAGCCGAACGTCCGAAAATCGATACGGCCACTTCCAACTTGCCACGATCCGGATCGATCTTCTCGATCGTTCCGTTGAAATTCAAAAACGCACCGTCGTTGATCTTGACCGTTTCGCCGATTTCAAAATCGACCTTCGGCGTGGCCCGGTCCTGCTTTTCCTGGATCTGGTTCATGATCGAATCGACTTCGTGCTGCGGCAGCGGCATCGGGAGCTCTCCGCCCACGAACTTTATGATCCCCGGGATTTCCTGGATAAAGTGCCAAGCCCGCTCATTCAAATTTCTGTCTTCATCATACAGGGCCACGTGAACCAGCACGTAGCCCGGAAAAAACTTTCGCGTGGTCTCCAATTTTTTACCCTGCTTGACCTCGGAAACCTTCTCCATCGGGATCAAGACATCGCCGACATACTCGGCCATCTCCTCGATCTGCACCCGTTTTTTGACATGGCGCTCTACCTTGTTCTCCTGGCCGGAGAGCGTGTGAACGACAAACCATTGTTTTTCCATGACGTTTTCCACCATTAGCTCGGAATCACAAAGCGCAGAATTTTCATCAAAACGAAATCACAGAACCCGACAAACGCGGCCAGGAGAAGGACCGAGACAACCACCACCATCGTGGACTGGATTAATTCATTCTTGGTCGGCCAGATGCACTTACGCAGCTCTTCGCCGACCTCGTGAAAAAAATTCTTAAAACCCTGAATCTTGCTACTCATATTCTTCTTCGGGACGGGAACCAGTTCGACGCCGGTCCACAAATCATTCACATTCAATGGCAGGTCAGGAGGGAATCGAACCCCCAACCCCCGGTTTTGGAGACCGGTGCTCTGCCAATTGAGCTACTGACCTATAAAAATCCTCCGGCTCAACCGGCAATTAGAAAGCCAGCCCGACAAACGGGCCGACTGCAATTGCTTCTTACTCCACAATTTCTGTTACACGACCCGCACCAACGGTACGACCGCCTTCTCGGATGGCAAAGCGCATATGCTGCTCCATGGCGATTGGCGTGATCAATTCAACATCCATGGTCACATCGTCACCCGGCATAACCATTTCAACGCCTTCCGGTAATTGGATGTCACCGGTGACGTCAGTGGTCCGGAAATAGAACTGGGGGCGGTAGCCCTTGAAGAACGGCGTGTGACGCCCTCCTTCATCCTTGCTCAATACGTAGACCTGGGCCTTAAACTTGGTGTGCGGATTGATCGAGCCCGGCTGGGCCAATACCTGGCCGCGTTCGACGTCTTCCTTTTTGCTGCCGCGCAGCAAACAGCCGACGTTGTCCCCAGCCTGGCCTTCGCCCAACTCCTTGCGGAACATTTCAACCCCGGTGCAGGTCGTTTTCACCGTGTCTCTCAGACCCACGATCTCGACATCTTCGCCCGTCTTAATCTTGCCGCGCTCAACCCGGCCGGTCACCACGGTACCACGACCTTCGATGGAGAACACGTCCTCAATCGGAAGCAGGAAGGGCAGGTTCACATCGCGTTCCGGCTCCGGCACGTAGGAGTCCAGGGCCTCCACCAAGGCCGTGATGGCGTTGCAGCCCTCGTCATCGGGGGAGGTGGATTTGAGACCTGCGAGGGCCGCGCCGCGAATAACCGGGATGTCGTCGCCGGGAAACTCGTACTTGCTCAGGAGTTCACGAACTTCCATCTCAACCAGGTCGAGCAGTTCCTCGTCATCCACCAGGTCACACTTGTTCATGAATACGACGATAAAGGGAACACCCACCTGGCGAGCGAGCAGGATGTGCTCACGCGTTTGGGGCATCGGTCCATCGACAGCCGAAACCACGAGGATGGCACCGTCCATCTGGGCCGCACCCGTGATCATGTTCTTCACATAATCCGCGTGCCCGGGGCAATCCACGTGAGCGTAATGCCGGGCGGGACTCTCATATTCAACGTGCGAGGTCGCGATCGTCATAATCTTCGTTGCATCGCGGCGACCCTGCGACTCGGAAGCCTTCGCCACCTCGTCGTACTTAATGGAATCGGCCAAGCCCTTGAGGGATTGCACATGCGTGATTGCTGCGGTCAAAGTCGTTTTGCCGTGGTCTACATGCCCAATCGTGCCAACGTTTACGTGGGGCTTGGTGCGTTCGAATTTTTCTTTAGCCATTTTCTTACTCCTGTTCGGTTGTCCGGAGACTCGCTCCTTCTCACGTTCTTTCTATCTAAATTTTATCTCTTCTTTATCCAGCCCCTGCGGCCTCTCAACCGCGGCAGCCATCAAATGGAGCCCACGAGCGGGATTGAACCGCTGACCTCGTCCTTACCAAGGACGTGCTCTACCAACTGAGCTACGTGGGCAGATGCTACGCGGATCCTCCACAATCGCCCCGGGTGTACCTCACCCACTGCGCATTGCTCTGTTTCCTGCTCCAGCCCAAAAAAAACGCTCGCCGCTAAAAAATCATGCGACGGGCACATTTTTTTGACACTTTATGTACCGATATTCAGGAGGCACCTGAGCCTCAAAACGTTATAAATCACCTAAAAAAGGACATTTACAACACAGATTACCGAAAAAAGCGAAGCCTACCTATACCCCCTCCACGTGCTTTTCAATAGAAAATCACATAAAAATGAGGCATAAGCAGCTTACACTGCTGACCCAATATATCGAGTGAATCCAGCCATCTGGACTCACGCGGCGCACGCTAGCAGATGCCACCTGCCTGTCAAAGGGCAAATCCGGGCTTTCCCATTTCATTTCAGGGCGATCCGCCAAGGGTACAGCCAACGGAGAATCGTCAGTCGAAGCGGGAGTCTGGGCGGGCATTTGCAGCAAAGGCCCCGGGTGGAGACGCAGACCTGCACGGGCGGCAAACCCTTATGCCAAACAGGCTTTGGCGGTGTCTACATTCTCCCGCAAGTGGTCAGGGCTCAGTGTCCCGACCATCACGCTGCTCACGCCGGGCACGGCCAGATTAAATCGAATCGCCTCCGTCGCAGACCCGCCACCGCCAAAATGTCCGCTGCCAAATGCTTTTTTCAGCAGCACCCCCACCCCGGCCTCAGCGGCTCGCGCCAGCACGTCCGATTCATCCGTATACCAGGGATTGTGTGTCACCATCAGCACATCACAACCACGGGCGATCCCATGCAAGCCCCCCTCAACCGTCTTGCTCGACAGGCCGATCGCCCGGACCAGTCCCTCGGCTTTACACCGCTGAAGCTCATCCAACACCCCGCACTCGTCCAGGACCTGGCAATCATCTCCATCGGAATGGATCAACACCACATCCAGAAAGTCGGTCTGTAGTCGCTTCAGACTGCGCTCGACACTCATCCGCGTGTGAGCTGCGGAAAAATCATGCCGGGAAACACCATCAACAAATTCTTCGCCAACTTTTGTGCACAGCACCCAATCCTCCCGCGGTCCCGGAAGCAAGGCACCGATCCGGGCTTCACTGATCCCGTAGGCGGGAGCCGTGTCGATCAGGTTGATCCCGGAGGAACGGGCGAAACCCAGCAGATCAACCACGTGCTCGTCCCCGGGAATCTGGAAGGCACCTGGATACTGGACCTGCTGGTTCCGACCCAGCTTGACCGTGCCCAGGCCGATCGCGGAAACGTCGATACCCGTCCTGCCCAGTGCACGGAGGAAGGGCATTACAAGTCCCCCCAGGCGGGTTCTGCCATTACCGGCCTTGGAAAATCAAGGTCCAGCACCGGCCGGGCACCCGTCGGCGGCGGCATCAAGCGAAGCACCTCCTCGCCCAGGAGTGGCGCCATGACCAGCTTGGTCGGCCAACAGACGATAAAACGTTCAAAGGCCCGGCAGTACGCACCGGCCGGCTTTTCCCCGTCCGGCGTTGCCGGCTCCGCCCGGTTGATCTCCAGGGTACGCCACCGCGCACCTTCCAGGGAAATCCAGGGCATCAAACGCCTGAGCTCCGCCTGTGCATGCAGCACCTGGTCGGCCGCGTTTCGCGTAACACCCGTCTCCGCCAGGTGGCCGCCAAGATACCAGACCGGTGACCCCGCCGCATTTTCATGCGTGGTGGTAACCAGCACGGGCCTCGTACCCGCACCCATGCAAACAGCGTGGAAGGGCGGCAGTTCCGGATGCGCCACCATCACCTGGTGCAGCGGACGGGCCTGCATCTTCGGGAAGCCGGGAGCACCTGCTGCCGCCATCAAGGCCTCATTCCCTTCGCCTGCAGCGAAGACGATACGCCCCGCCTGTACCTGGACCCCGTCCACCACGACGCCATCCCCCGAAAAGGTGAGCTGGGTGTAATGGGCGATCGCATCCATGACCGGTTCGGCGAGTACACGCACCAGGTCGGGCACATCGATGACCGATTCTTCCAGTCGATACACCGCCCCCTTGAACGCCGGATGATCCAGGGCCGGTGGAAGAGAGCCTGGCTTTTCAATCCGACCCGCCAGGGCCTTGGTGGCAAAAAAGGACGTGATGCGCGAAGCGACCTTGCCTTCGGACCAGAGCACCTGGTGATCGGAACGCACCCGGACCCGGGTCAGGTCGATTTCACCCACCCCTTCCAGGCAGGCTTTCCAGCGTCCGGGCATGTCGCGAAGCGCCTCGGAGGATTCGCCCAGCTTGCCGTTCAAGGCGTATTTCAGGCCGCCGTGCAAGACCCCCTGTGAAGCCATGGTCTGGCCCCCGCCCAAGTGCTTCGATTCCAGCAATAAGGCGGTATACCCCTTGATCCGCAGGCTGCGTAATATCCACAAGCCGGCGATGCCGCCGCCAAAAATGACGACGTCGACAGTGATGGCTTTATTCGTCACGATGCACATCGAGGATCTTATCGATGATCGCGCTCGTAGACAAGCCCTCCACCATCGGCGCCAGAACGACTTCGCCGCCCCTTTCCTCAACGATTTCGCGGCCGATCACCTGCTGCGCCCAGTCTTCCCCTTTGACCAGCACATCGGGCAGGCAGGCTTCCAGCAACGCACACGGATCGTCTTCGTCGAAAACGCAGATATAATCCACGCATGCCAGGGCCGCCAGCATGGCGGAGCGAAAGGGTTCCTTGATCACCGGTCGTTTATTGCCCTTGATTCGCCGGATGGAGGCATCTGAGTTCAGGCCGACAATGAGCCGGTCTCCCTGCTGGCGGGCAAAGGCCAGGTAGGTCACGTGACCGGCGTGGAGAATGTCGAAGGTGCCATTGGTGAAGACGATGCGACGGCCTTCCGCCCGAAGGCGCTCACACGTTGCGGCCAGCACTTCGCGGTGAAGAATCTTGGCGGACGCTTCGCTCATCGGCTTACATGGCTTCTGCGACAGCCTGGCCGAATTCGCTGCACTTCAACAGGGTCGCGCCTTCCATCAGGCGGTGGAAATCGTAGGTCACGGTCTTGGCATTGATCGCGCCTTCGATCCCCTTGACAATGAGATCGGCCGCTTCCGTCCAGCCCATGTAACGGAACATCATTTCGCCCGACAGCGCCACCGAACCCGGATTCACCTTGTCCTGGCCGGCATACTTGGGTGCCGTACCGTGGGTGGCTTCGAAGATGGCCAAACCTTCCACGTAATTGATGTTCGCGCCGGGAGCGATACCGATTCCACCGACACATGCGGCCAGGGCGTCGGAGATATAGTCCCCGTTCAGGTTCATGGTCGCAACCACGCTGTACTCGGCCGGGCGGGTCAGGATCTGCTGCAAAAAGGCGTCGGCGATGACGTCCTTTACCACGATTTCCTTGCCGCTTGCAGGACTGGTGAATGAGCACCAGGGTCCCCCGTCAATTTCGACCGCGCCAAATTCGTTGTGGGCCACTTCGTAGCCCCAATCCCGGAAGCCTCCCTCGGTGAACTTCATGATGTTGCCCTTGTGCACCAGGGTAACGGAATCGCGCCCCGCGTCGACAGCGTATTGGATGGCCGCGCGCACCAGGCGGGCCGTACCCTCCTGCGAAATAGGCTTGATACCGATGCCGGAGCTCTCGGGAAAGCGAATCTTTGTCGCGCCCATCTCGTCCTGGAGGAAAGCGATCACCTTTCGGGCATCGTCCGTGCCCGCTTCGTACTCAATCCCGGCATAAATGTCCTCGGAATTTTCCCGGTAGATGACCATGTCGGTCAACTCGGGATGCTTCACCGGGGAGGGAACGCCCTGGTACCAGCGCACCGGGCGCAGGCAAACGTACAGGTCAAGTTCCTGGCGCAAGGCGACGTTCAGGGAGCGAATGCCACCGCCAACAGGGGTCGTCAGGGGTCCCTTGATCGCGACCAGGTACTCCCGGATCGCGGCCAGGGTCTCCTCCGGCAACCAGACATTCTCGCCATAGACACGCGTCGCTTTCTCCCCGGCATAAATTTCCATCCAGGAAATCCTGCGCGAGCCACCGTAGGCTTTTTCAACCGCCGCATTCCAGATGATCATCGCCGCGTTCATGATATCCGGGCCGGTTCCGTCCCCTTCAATGAAGGGAATGACCGGATGATCAGGCACCTGAAGGCGGCCCCCTGTCATGGAGATCTTCTCGCCGGATTCCGGCACCACAATCTTATCGTAACTCATCGAAAACATCCTTCTAATCTGATCAAACTGCAGGCTGGGCGATCCCGGCCGGAGGGGAGCCAAGCTCCCTTCATCACGGTTAAATGGTCAACATGAAATTGGTGGGCGGCACAGGACTCGAACCTGCGACCCCCTGGGTGTAAACCAGGTGCTCTAGCCAACTGAGCTAGCCGCCCGCGTCATCCAACAGGCGAGACCAATAGGGAATGAAAACGCCCTTCGTCAAGCCTCACCTGATCATCACTTGGCTGCTGACCAGACCATCACGGCCCTCTGGGATCCATGCCCCGGATGCCACAGGTGCGAAGCTGCATTGCGGCTCCTGCACGTCATATTCCCTGAATGCCGACGCGTTACCGGCGTCATACATTCAAGCCATGACCGAAAGCTGTTGCAGAAAGGGCATCCGCAGGATATCCGTGATCGTCGCGGGCATTCCCCGGATGTGGAAGAAATCAAATGAATAGGAGTGATCATGATACGTAACACCCTCATCGCAATCATGGCCCTGAGCGGCCTGGTCAAAGCCGGACCCCCCAAACCGGCAGACGTGGCCAAAATTGAAGCGGCCCTGCCCAATGCCCCCGTCAAGGCCAAAAAGCCCCGCAAAGTCCTCCTGTTCAGCAAGACCGCGGGTTTTCGTCACGGCTCCATCGAGACCGGCGTTGTCTGCCTGACCAAGCTCGGCGAAAAGACCGGCGCCTTCTCCGCGGACCACACCGAGGACGACAGCTTCTTCGAGAAGGACAAGCTCTCCCAGTACGATGCGGTGATTTTCGTGAACACCACCGGCGAGGTCTTCAAGGGGAAAAAAGGCCAGCCACAAGACAAGGACCGTGAAGCGCGGCTGAAGCAGAACCTGGTTGACTTTGTAAAGGGCGGCGGCGGACTGGCGGGCATGCACTCGGCTACCGATACCTACAAGAACTGGAAAGAGTTCAACGACATGATGGGTGGGGCCTTCGCCGGGCACCCCTGGCACATGGACGTCCCGATCAAGAATCTCGCCCCGAAGAATTCCATCAACCTCGATCTCGAGGGGGCGGACTTCCTGGTGAAGGATGAGATCTACCAGTTCCGTCAAGACACCGCACAAGCCAGCGACCGCAAGATCCTGCTCGCGCTCGACAACGACAAGAAAGAGATCACCAAGCGGGGCAAGTACGGCGCGGATGCCATGTACCCGATCAGCTGGATTGACACCTATGGCGATGGCCGCATTTACTACTGCTCGCTCGGTCACCGGAATGAAATCTGGTGGAACGAAACCGTACTCAAGCATTACATCCGTGGGATCCAGTACGTGCTGGGTGACCTGGATGCGGATGCGACGCCGGGGAAATGAGGGCACGACACCCGTGATCCGCGAAAAGCCGGGGCCTGCGCCCCGGCTTTTTTGTGGCCGCCCGCGCACGCGGGGCGATTGAATAAACACTTTTTCCCGGTCCGCCCGCCGGTGAAGGCCGCTACGGCCTTTACAAGCGCAGCCCCGGGAGGCATCTTCCCCCCATGCAAGTCATTCATTTCGGGGACATCCACGTCTGGGATCTCAAGGTCGCATGGACGGATTTGTTTTACCTCAAGCGGTGGCTGGGCGGGGCAAACCTGCTGCTCAACCGCCGAAAAAAATTCCCCCCTTCCTACGGTGAAGCGGTGGTGGCGGAGATCCTCAGGCAGGAGGCCGACCTCGTCGTATTTTCCGGCGACATGACCACGACCTCACTGCCTTCAGAATTCACGAGGTGTGCGGAACGTTTCGCTCCGTTGCGCGAGAAGTGGGGCGAACGCTTCTTTGTCATACCGGGCAACCACGACCGCTACACGCCGCGCAGCGTCAAGGCGGGGCTCTACGAGGCGGCCTTTCCCTACGGCACCGTCGACCCGGAAACCCGCCTGCGGACCCTCGAGCTGGACCCGAACTGGGTGGTGATCGGTTTCGACTGCTCAGAGCCCTTTGCCGTCATGTCCAACGGCCTGTTTACTGACCAGCTGGCTGATGCCCTCGAAGCCTGTCTGGAACAACAGCGGAATGCGGGGAAAAACATCATCCTGACCGGGCATTTCCCCTACGCCTACCCGCCCGGTATACTTCCCGGGACCCATCACCTGCTTATCAAGGCCGAGCGACTGGAGGCCCTGGTGGCCACCTACCAACCGGTTGTCTACCTGCACGGGCACAAGCACATACGCTGGCTGATGAATCCCCCCTCGACGGTCCACACCGCCTGCATCAACTGCGGACCCGCTGGCATGAAATCGGAACACCCCGCACAGCGCGCGGGCTTCGTGCGCTTTACGCTGAGCGACCAGGGGAAGCTGGAGAAGGTCTTTGCCGTGCAATACGAAGCAGGCGATGACGAGGGCTTCGAGGAGCAGTGTGTGTGGGAGACCGGGGCCTGAGGCCCTGCGTGTGCCCACCTGCCCGAGTGATCATGCCTGATTTTTCGCCATGATCCAGCGGGAAAAATATTCACTGCTGCGCAGGGTCTGCTGCCAGAAGGCCTGGCCGGTGTGGTCCGCCGCGCGGATCGGCTGCAGGTCCAAGCGGATTTCCTGCAACCGCTCCACGGCCTGGTGGAGCAGGGCGGGCGAAAAAGTCGAGAGCGTTTCCCGGGCGGAGGCCTGGTGCGCCAGCCAAACCGCTTCGTGCTGGTAGACCTCGATCGCGGAGGCGACAAAGCTGGCCTCATCCATCGCGACGCCGGGATGCGGAGGCTTGAAAATCCCCTCAGCCCCGACAGGGGTGGTAATTACCGGGGTCCCCGCCCGGCAGCTGTCGAGGATCTTGCCCTTTAACCCGGCACCGAAGCCCAGGGGCGCGAGACTCACGCGGTACCCGGCCAGCGTGTCCACGGAATCCCGGGCAGGTCCTTTTACGATGAAGCCGGAAGACTTGTCACTCAAGTCCATGAAACGGCGGGGCGGATATGCACCGTAGACGTGCAACTCCGCCTGCGGGAGCACGGCGCGAATACGCGGCCAGATCCTGTCGTGGAGGGCGCAAACGGCATCCGCATTCGGGGGGTGCCGAAAATTTCCGATGAAAACAAAATGTGCGCGGGTGGAAAAATCCGTGTATTCACCCGGCAGTTCATAGGCGAGCGGACAGTAGATCCGCTTCGAATCCGGCAAACCCATCCGGTCCAGGACCGGCATCTCGGCCTTGGAAATCACCAGGGTGACATCGCTTCTCCACATGGCCGCGAGTTCCCGCTGGACCTTTTCGTCCGTGGCATCCGGGATCACCGGCATGGGATCCCGACCTGCATCATGCGCTAGTTTCCGTGCATCGCGCAGGGCGTGCAGATCGACGAGGTCCAATACGCGCAGGGCCGCGGGCACCTGCTCGCGGACCCGCCAGGAGAACTGCTCCTCGGTCATGAAGCGGTCGAAGACGACGATGTCCGGTGCGCACCCGGTGATGAAGGCATCGAAGGCGTCATCGTTCACGGCAATGCGCCGCGTCGGGTAGCCCGCAGCTTCCAGTTCCTCGCGTGCGGGATGATCTGCCGCGCCCGAAGCGACCAGGCAGGTCCACCCGGATGCGCGAAAGCCTTCCAGCAATTGCCAGGCACGAACACCTGCCGCGGAGGCATGTCGCTCGGCCCAGACCGTTCC
>JAPYUI010000021.1:0-4357 GCA_029936175.1 Kiritimatiellia bacterium | reverse complement strand
GACGAGCTGTACGCAAGCGACATCAAGGACCCGCCATCCACCATCCTCGGGATCCTGCGCCAACTGGGACCCGGCATGATACTGGCCGGTTCGATCGTGGGCTCGGGAGAACTTATCGCGACCACGCGAACCGGGGCCGAGGCCGGGTTCAGCTTTCTCTGGCTCATCATTATAGGATGCCTGATCAAGGTCTTCACCCAGGTGGAACTCGCCCGCTACTCCATCATCAACCGGAAGACCACCCACCACGCGCTGATGGATATCCCGGGCGGACGGTTCATCGTCTGGTTCTGGTTTCTCATGTTCCTGGTCGGGATCGGCCAGCTCGGCGGGATCGTCGGCGGTGTAGGCCAGGCCCTGGCGATCAGCACCCCCCTGACCGCAGAAGGCAAAGCCTACAACACCATGCTGTCCCAGCGCATCGAAAGCCAGGCCTTCGGCACCGCCTTGGCGGACAAGGAAGAGCTCGATACCAAGATCGGGGAATTGGCCCCGCGGGTGAAGGACGCCAAGATCTGGGCGGTGATCGTCACGGCCATCACCATTATCATCCTCGTCATCGGCAACTTCACCTGGATCCAACTATTTTCCACTGCCCTGGTGTGCGGCTTTACCTTTATCACGATCGGCAACCTCTTCGCCCTGCAGGGGCACACGGAATTCGCGATCGCACTGCCCGAGTTGATCAAGGGCCTGAGCTTTGGTTTTCCGGAAAAAACAGCGGGCCTCATCCCCTTGAATACCGCCCTGGCCACCTTCGGCATCATCGGTGTAGGCGCGGCAGAACTCGTTGCCTACCCGTATTGGTGCCTGGAGAAGGGTTACGCTAAATGGACCGGCCCCCGGGACGAAAGCCAGGCCTGGGCCGACCGCGCCCGCGGGTGGATGCGGGTGATGCAGTGGGATGCCTGGTGCTCGATGTTCGTTTACACCTTCAGCACGGTTGCCTTTTACCTGCTCGGCGCATCGATCCTGCATCGCTCGGGACTCCTGCCTGAAAAATCCGAGATGGTCAGTACACTGGCCGTGATGTACAAGCCGGTTTTCGGCCCGATGGCACAGCATATATTTCTCGTTGGCGCCTTCGCGGTACTCTTTTCCACCTTCTTCGTGGCCAATGCAGCCAAGGCACGCCTGCTCTCGGACGTGATCGGCATTATGCGGAAGCGACCCTACGAGAAAAACCAGCGGAAACGGATGGTCAAGTTGTTCAGCGTGATTCTCCCCGCCCTCTGCCCCCTGGTCTACATCCTCTACCCGAACCCCCTGCAACTGGTGCTGATTGCCGGGGTCATGCAGGCCCTGCTGCTCCCCATGCTGGGCTACGCCGCACTGTACTATCGCTACCAGCGATGCGACCCCCGCTTGAAACCCGGGCCGATCTGGGATTTCTGGCTGTGGCTGAGCTTCGCGGGCTTTATCGTCGTCGGGGCACACATCGCCTGGAACAAGCTGCAGGGTCTTTTTTAGTCCTGCGCAGGGCACGAGGCCTAGTCTTCGATCTCCAGCACCTTGAGGCGCGAATACAGCTTCCTCCGCGTGATCCCCAGGATGTCCGCCGCCTTGCTCTTGTTCCCCGCGGCTTGCCGAAGCGCATCTTTTATCTTCCGGATCTCCATCTCTTCCAGCGTTTCGGCTTCCGGTTCTTGGTCACGCGGCATCTCGAGCGGGATCAACAGGGAGTCCACCAGCACCCGACTCACCTTCTCGCTGAAACTCCGGATTACGACATTCTCAATGACGTTGCGTAACTCGCGCACGTTCCCGGGCCAGGGATAGGCTTTAAGGGCCTCAATGCAGGCCGCATCCAGGAGATCCCCCGGCGCATCAAAGTCCGCGACGAATTTTTTCGTGAGGGCCTCGATATCATCGGGACGCTCCCTCAGGGGAGAAAGGGTAACCGGAAATACATTGATCCGGAAATACAGGTCCTGGCGGAACTCTTGAGCGGCCACCATCGCCTCGAGGTCGCGATGCGTGGCACACAGTACCCGCGCGCGGACGGCGATAGGTTGATCGCCCCCCACGCGTATAATTTCCCGGTTTTCCAGGGCGCGCAGGAGGTGTACTTGCGTGGTTAACGGGATATCCCCGATTTCATCGAGCAACAAGGTCCCCTCGCCCGCGCGCTCGAAGGCGCCCCTGCGCTGCCGGTCCGCACCGGTAAAGGCCCCTTTCTCGTGACCGAACAACTCACTGGCGAGCAGATTCTCCGGGAGCGCGGCGCAGTTGATGGCAATAAAGGGCGCATCCGGTGAAGGCCCATGGGTGTGGATATACCGGGAGATCAACTCCTTACCGGCGCCGGATGGCCCCCGAATGAGCAAGGTTGTGCTCCGCTTCAGCGCCCCCTCCAGTCGCCCCAGCAGATCTTTCATGCTCGGACTTTCTGCAATAAGGCGATCATCCGATTTCTTTACCGATGGACGTTGACGCTGAAGCAGGCCGCGTCGTTCGGCCATGCGGCGCACACGGTCCCCGAGTTCTTCACGGGTGTACGGCTTACTGATGTAATCGTACGCGCCTCGACGCAGTGCTTCATTGGCGGTCTCTGCCGTTGGATGCGCCGTCATCATCAAGACATCGGGAAGGGGCTCGACTTGCCGGGCAGCGGTGATCACATCCAACCCGCTTTCATCGCCGAGCATGAGATCCGTGATAACGATTTCCGGTTTATGCTTATGAATCAGCTTGATGCCATTGGAAACCGTCTCCGCGAGATGAACCGTGTGACCTGCATCCTTGAGGCTGCGGTAGGCGAACATGGCCTGTTCGTGCTCGTCCTCTACAATGACAATCTTCGCCAATTCAATATCCCCGGTTTCAGGTCTCGGTGTTTCGTACACCGTCTACGCGGTCAATAGGCTACCGGCTGTTTGCACCTCCGGCCCCACACAATCAAGCCTGTACGATGCCGGCGCGTGATTCAACTCGGTGCATGAACTAAATACGTGGCCGGAAAGCGAGGCGAGAGCGGGGACCGCCCCCCCTCGCACGGTCCGCACCCCCTGAGGCAACCCTGTCCCTACAGGGACACCCTCCGGGGCACCCATAAGGCCTTCAAAAAGAATATACTTCTTTAACTCAGTTAAACCAAGCAACTTACGAAATCCGCCATCAAGGCTGGCACAGCGCTTGCCTTATAGGAAAGCCAAGCGAAACATTTAACCCAACCACAAACAGGAGAAGTAAATGAAGACCACCTACATAAGCGTCATTGTAATGGCAGGCCTGATGGCAGGCACTGGATTTGCGCAGGACCGTACCGATACCCGCCGCGGAGATGCCCGTGACCGGACCGTCGACGTAGTGCCCGATCGTCCAGATGTTAAGCCGGCTCCCCGGCCGACCCCGATAGATCCCCGCCCCATTCCCGTTCCGGTACCGGAGCGTCATCGTTACGTCGTGGCCTCGCCGCGCGTTTCCCTTGCCGGTCATCCCCCGCTGCTTCAGGTGGCTACCGATGGCACGGCGGATGCCGTAGATGCAGCGCGGCCGGATATCCTCCCCCTGGACTGCAGGACCATCGGGGCGGCACACAACTTCCCACGGCGTGATGGACGCATATGTGTGCGAGTCGGCGACTCCATCTTCTTCCAGCTCGACAACGAGACGGAAGGCGTATGGTACGAGAAGGCCTGCGGGTACCTCGGCGCGATGATCTTTGTCTATCAGCATGATCGCGACGGCGACCGGTGGGTGCCCATTGGTCGCGATGCCCGTTATGCCAGGTTTTGCGGTCCCGGCAAAGGCCAGGGCGTAAACATCGGTGTCCCCTTCCATGCCAACCGTCCGGGCGTACACTACATCTCGGCCTGCGTGGTTAGCTTCGCACTGCCGGTCAGGCCTGGGGTGGATGTGAACGATCTCCGCTCCCTGCTCCACTGCGGTGATGTGGATATCAGCGAAACCCGTATCCGGGTCCTGGCCACGCGCCACATTCAGCCCGGCCACCGGGACTGGGCGAACCTCAAGACGGCTGAAG
Organism: Kiritimatiellia bacterium; assembly: GCA_029936175.1. GTDB lineage: Bacteria > Verrucomicrobiota > Kiritimatiellia > SS1-B-03-39 > UBA6053 > JAPYUI01. The sequence goes on along the minus strand of JAPYUI010000021.1, from coordinate 372 downwards.
CGGTCGACACCAAGGTTGAGCTGCCTGCAGGCGACCTCGGTTTCGAGGTCATCCCCGGGTCCGTCGGCTCCCTTGATGCGGCCCCCGCAGTCGAGTAAGATCTGAAACAACATAAACCATCCCTGGTATACCCGCCCATCCGCCACAGCGGATGGGCGGTTTTTTATGGATCCCCCGAGACAGGGCTCGATCGCGGGAATACAAACAACGCGGAAAAACCTGAAGGGGCCTGGAACCCCTCACAACATGACGGCTATTCAGGGTTTCTGGCATTTTTCATGCTTCGTTTGTAACCAACGGGACCTAAGGTACAACCATGCTCAGGAATATTGGTATATTAGCGACATTTTTGTCCATTTTGGCCGCAGGCTG
>JAPYUI010000220.1:1532-6657 GCA_029936175.1 Kiritimatiellia bacterium | reverse complement strand
CGGTGGTTCCGCTCGCGGGAACGCTGCAGGTAAACAGCGTTGGGGGATTCGGCCAGACGGCCAATCTGTTCGTGCCCCAGGGCGCCACGGTGGCCTTTGAGGGCGACCTGAACTTCGACGGTACCTCCGCCCTGCAGACCTTCAAGATGGGGGGCGGAGGTCTCGCCTCCATCTCCCAGACCACCACCATTTCCATACCCCTTAACCTGGGCCTTGAGGCCGGGGCCATCCTTGGCGGCGCGGGAGATCTGGTCATCGACGCGAACCTGGGGACTTCCGGGGTGGTCACCTCGATGCCGCCCTTTGCCTTGAACCATTACGGCTTCCACACCAACGATCAGAACGCCCTCAACCTGGACGCGGGTGGCGGGATCTGGAACGGGGGAGCTCCCACCTACCATCCAGCCTATTTCGGCGAGGCCCTGTTGACGACCGGGCCGGCAAATCGCGGCCTGGATTTTAATAACGACACCGATTTTAACGACACGGGCGCGGTCGGGCAGCCGGATAACTACCAGAACCTCTGGATCGGCTACGTGCATTGCAACCAGACCGGTACCTGGGGTTTCCGGAATGCCGGGGACGATGACCGGGCGGGGATCTGGCTGGACCTGAACACAAACGGGGTCTTCGAGTCGATCCTTCCCGGCCTGGGGACAGACCGGGGAGAACAGCTCAGCTGGGAAGACGGGAGCAACAAGCAAGTGACCCTGACCAACGGGGTGCGTTACCTGGTCGCCTTCACCCACATGGAATTCAGTGGTGGGTCCCGGGCCGATTTCCGCTTCACCCCACCATCTGATCCTGAGCGCGTTATTAACCCCCTCGGGCAAGCAGGCCGCTGGTCACCGGTTTCGGGCGTCGTGGGCCTGGCGGAAAATGAGCTGGTTAAGGAAGGTTCCGGAACCGTGTATTTAAACGGGGATAACGGCTACGGGGAAGGCTCGACCATCCGCGGGGGCGCCTTGGTTCCCGCCAACGTCAATGCCCTTGGTGGAAACGATGCAGACCTGACAATTCTGGGCGGTTCACTCGTGTTGAGCGGGGGCATCACCCTTGACCTCGGCTCGGTGGAAATCTCCGGGACCGGGGGCCAGGGTTGGGCCGGGGCCATCGACAACCTGGACGGCGACAACCTGCTCACTGTCAGTAATTTGACCGTCGGCTACTCGGCCGTCGGGACCGGGCCGGCCGGGATTGGTTCCGCGGATGGCCGCTTGACCATCGATGCGGGCCAGCTCGACCTGCAGTACAGCCCGCTGGTGTTTTCCGGCGCGGGCGATATTATTTTTAATCCGGATATCGTGAGCTCGGCGGTGCTTACGCCGCTTGAGACCAACATCCTCTACCACCTGGGCTTTCACCACTCGGGCGACCAAAACGTAGTGATGGACCTCGATAACAACGGCGGCATGATGGGCGATGGAAACCCCGTGTCCTTCTCGGGCTTTTTTGCCCAGGTCCAGCTCACGGATGGGCCCGGTAGCCGGGGCCTGGACTTCAACAATGACGCCGACTTCGTCAATGCTGGGGCGGTGGGACAAAATGATTATTACGCCAACCTCTGGCTGGGGAACTTCCACTGCAACCAGACCGGTACCTGGGGTTTCCGGAATGCCGGGGACGATGACCGGGCGGGGATCTGGCTGGATACGGACCAGGACGGGGTCTTCGAGTCGAGCGTTCCCGGGCTGGGACAAAACCGGGGTGAACAGCTCACCTGGGAAAACGGGGGCAACAAGCAGGTCAGCCTGGTGGCGGGGCAACGGTACATGATCGCCTTTACCCACATGGAATTCGGCGGCGGTTCCCGCGCGGACTTCCGCTTTACCTCCCCGGGGGGGACCGAGACCATCATCAAGCCGAGCGATCCCGCCCAGGCCGGTCTCTGGAACGGCTTTGAACAGGTAGCGGATAACACGGTGAGCAAGAACGGGAGTGGCACCGTCACCCTGAACGGCAGCAATACCCACACGGATGAAACCATCATCAACGAGGGAAGCCTGGTGATCCCCGCTGCCGAGGCACTCGGCACGAGCGATGCCGGGACCCTGATCTATGAAAACGGAACGCTCGGCCTGAGCAACAGCGTCACCCTCGCCGGGGAAAGCCTGGTACTCGAGGGCCACATCACCAGCCTCGGCGGTTCCAATGTCATCGCCCTGGCCAGTGGGATCACGGTTTCCAGCAATGCCACGACGGTCGGCCTGGGGGCCGAGGCCGGAAGCCTGACCGTCGAGCCGGACATCGACCTTGAATATGCCGCCCTGTCGGTCAGCGGCGAGGGATCCACCACCCTGAACGGCAGCCTCAGCGGACTCGGGGCCGGTGCCTCCCGGCCCGCCTACGCCGATGAGGTCCTGAGTGATGCCCCCCTGCTCTACTACCAGCTCAATGAAACCACCGGGACGCTGGCCGCCAACTCGGGCACGACCGGCGCAACGGACGACGGCACGGTATTCGATCCCGCGCATACGGATCTCAACGTGCCCAGCCTGAATCCCACGCTCGGCACCGCCGCGGCCTTCAACGACGATGTCGCCACCGGCATCACCACGCCCTTCAGCGTGAACGGCCTGAGCGACCAGTACACCATCGAGGCCTGGGTGATGTCGCCCGGCCCGCAGAACAACCGCAGTGGGATCGCCGGCCAGAACGACGCCTACGAGTTCGGGATGAGGGATGCCAGCAATATCGAGCTCTGGAACCCGGGTTCCGGAGCCTTCGTGACCCCTTATCCCACCGGGGAATGGTTCCACGTCGCGGCGACCGGGGATGGCAGCACGCGGCGCATCTATATCAACGGGGTCGAGGTCGCGAGCAACGCAAATGCCGTCACGGACTACGGGAATTCCGCCTACTTCTTCAATATCGGCGGCCGGGGCATCCAGGATGCCGGCAACAACGCCTTCAATGGCTTCATCGACGAGGTCGCGCTCTATGACAAGGCACTCGCAGCCGCGGATATCCTGCGGCACTACGATGCGCGGGAGGCCATCGGGGCCGACAATGCCGTGCTCAAGACCGGGGGAGGAACCCTGACCCTGGCCGCCGCCAACACCAACGACGGGCAAACCCGGGCCAACGGCGGCATCCTCATGGTCCAGGGCAGCACCGGCTCGAGCAACGTCATCGTATCCGCGGGGGCCGTGCTCAGCGGAAGCGGCGTGGTCGGTGGCGATATCCAGGTACTCACCCGGGGCGAAACCAACCCGGGTGCGAGCCCGGGCACGCTCACGGGCAACGGGGACCTCGTCTACGCCAACTACTCCTCCGTCTTCAACGCGGAGCTGGAAAGCGCGGTGAGTGCCGACCAGTTGGCCATCGGCGGGGACATCGTGCTGAACAACGCCACGCTCCACCTGCTCAGGGACGCGGGCTACAACCCGACCGCCACGGACGTGCTCACCATCGCGACCGGGAGCTCGGTCAACGGCACCTTCAATGGGATCGCGGAAGGCCAGCGGATCAGTGCCCAGGGTGCGGAGTTCGTGGTCAGCTACCTCGGCAACGCCATCACCCTGAACGCCACCGCCGGCCTCTACACCTATGCCGGCCCGGATACGCTCACCCGCCCCCCGGGAGAGGACCTCAGCGTGCCGGCGGGCGACCTGCTCGCCAACGACCTCGCCGGTGACGGCGTGGGACCCCTGGTGATCACCGGCGTCATCAGCAATGCACTCGAGGGCGGCTCGGTGAATTTTGACGGCAGCTCCGTCACCTACGCGCCCCCCACCAACGGGTATGACGGGGTGGACAGCTTCACCTACACCGTGTCTGACGGCACCGACTCGGCCATCGGGCTGGTCACGGTGGTGACCGGCGAAGCGCCCCCCAGCGGAGCCGCAACAGGGGACCTCGGCGGCACCGTGCGCTTGCCGGGCGGGGATTACCGGATCGCCTTCAGCGGCGACCCCGGGGAAAGTTACGATATCGAGTGGACCCAGGACCTGGCGGCAATCCCCGTCGTCTGGCAGGTCCTCGGGACCGTGGTGGCGGCGGGAGACGGCTCGATCCTGCTCGATCACCTCGCCCCACCCGACGGGGCGAACTATTACCGGGCAGCCCTGAAATAACCCGGGGCACCGGGCAAGCACCCGGGCACCGGGGAGCCTAGGGCTGTTGCTTTAAGCGGTAATACTTCACCGGGTTCGGCGGGGGGATGCTGATGGGCGGCACCGCCGCCGGCTGGTCGATCCAGGGACCGGTCACCAGGTTGGTCGTCGTTTGCAGGATCCAGTTTCCCGTGCTGTCCCAGTTGATCTGTTGCGCCCCGCCAAGCGTCTCCACCGCGATGGGAACGGCTTCGGAAAGGACCGCCTGGAGTTCCAGGAAGTCAAACTGGATCCAGGGGCTCGCACCGGTTACATTGTTCTGCCGGACGGAGAAAACATTATGTCCGTCCACCGCCTGGACGGCTGCGGCATCAAACTGAAAGTCCACGTCGGTATTGGCCGAGACCCCGTTGAGGGTCTGCACAGAGACCCCGTTCATCAGGAATTCCATGTCGTGAACCGATCCGGTCCCAAGCCATTGCAGCCGGGTACGAAAGCGCAAACGGCCGCGGGCCTGCTCCTCGGCGCTGAGCTGGAAGAAAATGTTCACCGTGGGGCGGCTGGGGACCAGGGCCCGGGGGAAGCCCTCGCTGTCGGTCTCGGACTGGAAGGGCTCCGAGGTGCTCCTGTTCAGGCCCGCCCCATCGAGCCCGCTCACCTCGGAATAATCGCCCGGGTCGAAATAGAAATTGGGATCGTTGCGGGTCCCGCCCTCGTGCTCGAATTCGGACTGGTTTAGATTTTCATAGCCGATGGTAAACACCTCGTTGGGATCCAGCACCGCCAGGCGAAGGTAATCCACGGTGAGATAGGCTTCCGTGCCACCCGTGCGGAGCACGGTCAACACGTTTCCGCCAGCCGCTGCGTTAACGGCGGATGCACTGAAGGTGGCCCGGTACGAGCGGTTGTTGACGGCATAGCTGTTCATTCCGATGGGCTGTCCATTGAAGCTGAAGGCGAGGTCGGTATGGATGGAGTGGAGGGTCTCGAGGTTGAAGCGGTAGCGGGTTTCCGGGGTCGCGCTGGCGGCATCCAGCTGGAAAAACAGGTTGATCGCCGGGTCGCTCGCC